>DAHWBL010000146.1 GCA_027323595.1 Acetobacteraceae bacterium
GGCGGGGCGGATGGAGGCGGAATAATCCGCGCCGAGGATCTTGATGCCGGGGACGTAGGTGAGGCCGACCGCGGTGGCCGGGTTGGTGGTGGCGCCGGGAGCGGCGAGCGGCGGCGCGGTGCCGGTGCTGAGATCGAGATACAGGCCCGGCGGCGGCGAAGCGCCGACCGGCAAGCCGAGCGAGGCGCCGAGCGGGGCGGCGCTCCAGGCGTCGGCGGCGCGGGCCTGGCCGATCGCCGGGCATGCGGCAAGGACGAGCAGCAGGGCGGCGGTTGGGCGCATGCGGGTCAGTTTGTCACGCCGCGCCGAGGTTTCAAGCCGGGTCGTTCTCCTGGATCGGCGGCAGCAGGTGCCAGCGGTGGCACAGGCGGAACAAGGTGTGGCCGCCGGCGATGCTGACAAACGCCATCAGCGCGAGGCTCGCGGTGCCGACGACGCTGCGCACCGCCATCGCCTGGGCGAGCGGCATGATCTGGCCGATGAACCAGTAAAACCCGGCCTTGAGGAAGAAATAGCTGGCCCAGGCGAGGGTCAGATACTGGAAAAACCGCATCACGTCCGGGCGGTCGGGGAAGATCGCGCCTTTGCGCTGTTCGGCCAGCTCCCACAGGATCGGGCGCGGGCCGCGCGCGCCGATGAGAAACAGCAGGCCGGTGACGACGTTCAGCACCACCGCCTCGTATTTCAGCATGAACGGCGAATCCGAATACAGATCGATGCCGCCGAGCACGATGGTGAGCGCGCTGCTGAGCAGATAGGCCGGGGTGAAGGGCTTGCGGCGGAGCAGGCGCCAGGCGCTGTCGATGATGATGACCACGATGGCGCCGGCGATGGCGGGCTTGATGCCGAACGCGAGATCGAGCACCCAGAAGGCGATCAGCGGGGCGAAATCGGCCGAGAAGTTTTCGCGTAGCCAGGCGACGGCACGGGCGACGAGGGGGGGCATCTGCGGTCCTGCGGAGGTGGGCGCCGACAAGCGGGTCGGCCCGCCGCCGATACCAGAGCGCGGCCCGCCCCGCCAGAGCGCCCCCCACCCCTGCCGGCGCGGCGAACTACTCGGCGGCCGCGGTGCGCACCTTGTCCTGGAAATGCGGCATCACCTCGGCGGCGAACATTTCCATGCTGCGGCGGGCCAGATGGTCCGGCATGGTGCCGAATTGCAGCATGGCGATGATGTTTTCGAGCCCGGTGGCGTCCTGCATGCGCGCGATGCGCTCACGCACGGTTTTCGGGCTGCCGGCGACGACGGTGCCGCTGTCCATCAGCCCCTTCATCGTGGCGGTGCGCGGCGCCATCAGTTGCTTGCCGCGCATCTTCATCGTGCGGGTGAAGCTCTCGATCGACATGTAGCCAGGCGGCAGCAGCATTTCCACGGTCTGCGAGAGATAGAGGTTGAACAGGGTCTCCGCCCCCTCGGTGGCCTCGGCGATGGCCTGTTCGTCGGTGTCGGCGACGTAGACCGGCATCGCCCAGCCGAGCTGGCTGCCCTTTGCTTCGTAGCCGTGGCGGCGGGCGGCGTCGCGATACATGTTGAGGTAGCGGATGACGCTTTCCTCGGATGCGAAGGTGACCATGAACGGATAGCGCCGGGCCGGGTCGGACGCCCATTGGATGGTTTCGGTGCTGCCCTGCGAGGGGATCCAGATTTCGGGATGCGGATTCTGGTAGACGCGCGGCCAGATGTTCACATAGCGGAAATTGTAATGGTCGCCGTCGAACTGGGTGGGGCCGGGTTTGGTCCAGGCCTGCAGGATCAGGTCGTGCGCCTCGTGGAAACGTTCGTGCGAGAAGGTGGGGTTGACGCCGGTGGAGTGGTATTCGCTGCCGATGCCGCGCACGAAGCCGGTGATGATGCGCCCGCGCGACATGTTGTCGAGCATGGCGAATTCCTCGGCGATGGCGAGCGGGTTGCTCACCAGCGGCAGGGCGCGGCCGATGATGGCGATTTTCACCCGCTTGGTGCGCTGGATCAGCGCCGAGGCGATCAGGTTGGGCGCCGGCATCATGCCATAGGCGGTCTGGTGGTGTTCGTTGACGGCGATGACGTCAAAGCCGAGTTCCTCGCCGCGGGCGAGATGGTCGATATAGGATTCGTATTCGTCGGCGCCGACCTTGGGGTCGTACAGCTCGTTCGACAGCACCACCCACGACGAGCGTTCGGCGTAGGCGCGCTTCTGGTCGAGCTGGCGGTAGGGCATCAGATGGAAGCTGGTAAAGCGCATGATCAGTGCTCCCGCAGGAAGGCGCGCAGGTGGGTGAGGGTGGCGGCGGTCTGTTCGACGTGGGGGGAGTGGCCGCAGGCCCCGATGCGGTGGTGGGTGAGGTGCGGCACCCGCGCGCTCCAGGCGCTGGCGTAGGCGGCGGGCAGCAGCCTGTCCTGCGCGCCCCACAGCAGCAGGGTGGGGCAGGTGATGCGGTGCAGCCATTTCTCCAGCCCCGGATTGAACCAGCGTGGCTCCCAGCCCAGCCGCGCGGCGATGAGCCGGGTGCGGATCATCTGCTCGGCCTCCTCCTCGGTGGGGGTGCGCGCGAGGATCTGCGCGGCGAGGTTCTGATCATGGAACAGGTTGCGGATCGATTCCTCGGGGCTCCAGATGAAATTATCGCCGGTGGGGATGCCCTTCACCCGCACCCCGGCGGGCGCGATGAGGGTGAGGCTGGCGAAGGCCGAACAGTCGCGCACGGCGATCTCGGCGGCGATCCAGCCGCCGAGCGAGTGGCCGACGACATGCAGCCTCGGCAGCCCGAGCTGCTTGATCCAGTCGAGATAATAATAGGCGTAGTCAGCGACGTTGCGCAGTTCCGGGGCGTCGGGCGAGGCGCCGAAATTGGGGTGTTCGGGCACCAGGATTTCATGGCTGGCGGCGAGCTCGGCGAAGAACGGCAGCCGGCCGGGGAAGCCGCCGGCGCCGTGCAGGAACAGGATCGGCGCGCCGCCGCCCTCGCGCAGCAGGCGCGCGGGGTGGATGCGGGGCGCGTTGAGGCTGGTGGTGTCGTTCATGGTCGTGATGTCTCCGATCAATCGCCGAGGGGAGTGGCGGCAAGTCCGATGCCGGTGTCATGGTCGCGCGCGCGGCCCTCGACCACGGCAAACCGCCGGCCGGCGGTTTCGGGCAGCGCAAGGGTGCAGACCAGCCCGACCACCGAGCCGACCAGCCCGAGCATCATCGCGGCCAGCAGGCTTCCGCCCATCAGCGGCACGAACAGCGGCACCAGATAGGGGGCCGACGCGCTGACCAGCCGGCCCGAGGTGTAGATGGACGAGGCGGCCGACGCGCGCAGCTCGGTGGGATACAGCTCCGACCACCACGGGCCGAACTGTCCGCCCGCGCCCTGCGCCGTGCCCCACAGGCAATAGGCCCAGAACAGCGGCCAGCCGAGCACCGAGCCGCTGTAACGGATGTCGCCGGTGAGCCAGATGGCGCCGAAGCCGATCACGCCAAGGATGGTGGCCGACATCACCGCGGCCTTGCGTCCGAAGCGGTCGGAAATCCAGCCGGTGGCCATCATGCCGACGGCCAGCACCGCCGACCACAGCAGCGAGGCGTCGCGCACCACCGCGGGGGTGGCGCCCAGGGTGCGGATCATCAAGGTGGGCATGAAGCTGGTGATCGCCTGGTAGGCGAACATGTAGCCGGCCGAGACCAGCGTCGCGAGGACGAAATAGCGCGCCGAGATGCCGCGCAGCATCTCGATGATCGGGCTTTTTTCGTTGAGTTTTTCGGCCGGCAGGTCGCCGGCGCGGCGGCGGCGGTCATATTCCTGCCACAGCCGCGATTCGGGCATCCAGATGCGCACCACCAGCATCAACAGCAGCGGCGCGGCGCCGATCGCCATGGCCACGCGCCAGGCGGTGTCGGGGATGAAATTTCCCAGCGCCCAGGCCGAGACGACCGCGGCGAGCGCGGTGCCCGCGGCGGCCATGGCCTGCACCAGCGCGCTGCCGATGCCGCGCTGCCTGGGCGTCCAGACCTCGTTGAACAGCACGATGCCCGCGCCCCATTCACCGCCGACGCCGATGCCGGCGATGATGCGAAAGGCGAGCAGGGAATTGAAGTTCCAGGCGAGCGCGGACAGCAGCGCGCCGGCGGCGAGCAGCAGCAAGGTCACCATCAGCGCGTTCTTGCGGCCGATCCTGTCGCCGAGCCAGCCAACCGACACGCCGCCGACCACCGAGGCGGCAAGCGTGGCCGCGATGATGGTGCCGGCATCGGGCAGGCCCATGTGCAGCGACGACTGGATCACCTGCAACAGAAAGGCGACCACCACGAGATTGTAGAAATCGAGCCCGAAACCGAGCATCGCCGAGCCGGCGACGAACCATCGTTGAACGGCGGTATAGCCTTGTTCGTCGCGCATCGTTTCCCCGTGTGGTTGCTTTCTTAAGAATACTGTCGGTTATATCCAGCCTGGGGTCGGATGGGAAGCTGGGCGCCTGTTGTGGCCTCCCCCCACCCCGGCGTTGTGGTTTCCCCCCACCTCGGAGCTGTGGCGCCCCCCACCCCGGCCCTCCCCACTAGGGGGAGGGAGAGGGGGGGGTCAGGGGGCCATCTGTGGGGCGAGCGCGGTGGTGCGCAGCAGGGTGGCCAGTGCCGCGGTTTCGGCTTCGGTGAGGCCCTGCCAGGGCGGGTACATGCTCCCCACCGGACGGCCGATCAGCGCCATCGCCGCCTTCATCGTGGGGGTGAGGCCGCGATGCATCCAGCGCGCCGGGAACAGCGCGAATTGCAGTTGCAGCCTGGTGGCTTCGCCGATGTCACCGGCGACGAAACGATCGATCACCCCGCGCGCGATCTCGGCCACCGGCGGCGGCATGGTCGCCCCCGAGCCGCCCAGCATGAGGGTGATGAGCAGCATCTGCACGGTGGTGAGGTAGCGCGCGTGGCCGGCGGCGTCGATCTCCACGATCAGCCGCGAGACGCGCGCGAGGTCGCGCGAGCTTTCCTTGATCATCACCACGCGCGGCAGTTTGGCGAGCGCGATGGTGGCCGGGACCGACACGTCCGCGCCGGGACCGGCGTTGAGATAGAGCACCATCGGCAGCGCGGTCTCGGCGGCGACGGACTCGAAATAGCGCAGCAGATCATCCTCGTTGGACGGCCCGCCGAAGGCGCGGTTGGGCGCGAGCATCTGGATCGTGGCGGCGCCCAGGCGCTCGGCGTGGTGGGCGAGCGCGATGGCGGTGCGGAAATCGGGGTGCGACACACCCACGATCACCGGGCGGCGGCCGGCCGTGTACTCGATGGTGCGCTCGATCAGCGCGCGGCGGGTTGCCATGTCAAGATAATGATATTCCTGCGCCTCGACGCCGGCGGCGACGATGTCGGTGGCGCGGCATTGCTCGACGATATAGTCGATCTGGCTGGCCAGTTGCGCCCAGTCGGGCGTGCCGTCGGCGGCGAACGGGGTGAGTGGCGGCACCACGAGGCGCGGTTCGGTCATTGGTTCCTCCAGCGATTTCGCGAACACTAGGAAGTCGTCGCGTGGACGGCAAGGCGCGCGGTTGACAGGCCGGCGGGGTGGCACGATGCAGGGAGATCAAAGCCAGGAGCTGCCGCATGCCCGCGCCCGACCGTGCCTATCCGGATCTGCATGATCATATCGACAATCTCGATCGCGCCGGTTTGCTGGTGCGGGTGGACCGGCCGATCTGCAAGGACACCGAGATGCATCCGCTGGTGCGCTGGCAGTTTCGCGGCGGCTTTGCCGAGCATCAGCGCAAGGCGTTCCTGTTCACCAACGTATTCGATGCGAAGGGCAATCATTTCGACATCCCGGTGATCGTCGGCGGGCTGGCGGCAAGCCGTGAGATCTATCGCATCGGGCTTGGCTGTCCGCTCGACAAAATCGAGGAAACCTTCGCGCGCGCCGAGAAAAATCCGATCCCTCCCCACGAGGTGCAGGACGCGCCGTGCCACGAGATCGTCATCACCGGCGACGCGCTGGACGTGCCGGGCCAGGGGCTGGACGGAATTCCGGTGCCGATCTCCACGCCTGGCTGGGACAACGCGCCCTACACCACCTTGTCGCAATACATCACCAAGGACCCCGAAACCGGTGTCCAGAACATGGGAAATTACCGCGGCCAGGTGAAGGCGCGGCGGCGGCTGGGGATGAACTCGTCGCTGGAGCTGCGGCCGGGAATTTATCAGCATTGGCTGAAATACAAGGCGCTGGGCCAGAAGATGCCGGCCGCGGTGGTGCTGGGCGCGCCGCCGGCGATCACCTTCACCTCGACCCAGAAGCTGCCCGAGGGGGTGGATGAGCTGACCGTCGCCGGCGGGCTGGTGGGCAGCCCGATCAATGTGGTGCGCGCGAAAACGGTGGACCTGCTGGTGCCCGCCGAGGCCGAGATCGTCATCGAGGGCTACATCGACACCGAGTGGCTGGAGCCCGAGGCGCCGTTCGGTGAATCGCATGGGCATGTCAATCTTGCCGAGTACAACTGCTTCATGGAGGTCACCGCCATCACCAGGCGGTCCGACGCGATCCTGACCTCGATCATCAGCCAGGTGACGCCGAGCGAGTCGAGCCTGATCAAGCGGGTGGCGATGGAGCCAGCACTGCTGCGCGCGCTGCGCGACGGGCTGGGGCTGAAATGCGTCACGCGCGTATCGCTGCATGAGCCGCTCACCAACATCCGCAAGCTGGTGATCCTGCACATCGCCGCGGGCACCGACCGCACCGAGGTGTGGCGCGCGCTGTATGGCGTGGTCGGCCAGCATCGCGCGATCGGCAAATATGTCGTTGCCGTCAACGAGGATATCGATCCGCAGAACATGGACGCGATCTGGTGGGCGCTGTCCTATCGCTGCAATCCGGCGATCGACATGCAGGTGTTGCCCCATCGCGACCAGGGCCACGGGCCGCGCAGCGCGCGCAATGGCGGCGAGGATGCCTCGGTGCTGTGGGATGCCACGCTGAAGGAGGCGTTTCCGCCGATTTCCTTGCCCAAAAAGGAATATATGGAAAAGGCGCGCGCGATCTGGGAGGAGCTGGGGCTGCCGGAGCTGCGGCCGCAGGCGCCATGGTTCGGCTATTCGCTTGGCGACTGGGGCGAGAATCTGGAGGCGATGGCGGCGCGCGCGGTGGCCGGCGAACATTGGACCACCGGCGACATCATCGCCCAGCAGCGCCGCCGCGACGTGACGATGAACACCGAGATCAAGGACTGACGCGCCGCTGCGATGCGCGATCTGCTGTTCATCTGCCACCGCATTCCCTATCCGCCCGACAAGGGCGAGAAGATTCGCGCCTGGAACATGATCCGCCATCTGTCCGCGCGGTTCGCGGTGCATCTGGGCTGCCTGGTGGATGACCCGGCCGACTGGGCGCATGTGGAGGCGTTGCGCGCGCAGGTGGCGAGCCTGGGGGCGTTTGCCGTCGATCGGCGGCGGCAGAAAATCCATGCACTGCTGAAGGCGCGCCCCGGTCGCCCCTTGATGCCCGATTTCTACGCCGATGCGCGGCTGCGCGCCTGGACGCGGGCGACCGCGGCCAGAACCACGATGGCGCTGAGCGTCGCCTACACCGCGGCCGTCGCACCCTATGTGCTGGAATTGCCGGGGGCCAAGCTGCTCGATTTCGTCGATGTCGATTCGCAGAAATGGGCGCAATACGCGCAAGGATCGGGATTTCCCATGCGCCTGCTATGGGCCCGCGAGGCGCGCACCCTGCTGCGATTCGAGACCGACATGGCGGGCCGGTTCGACGCGAACCTGTTCGTCTCGCCGGCCGAGGCGGGCGCGTTCGCGGCACTCGCGCCATCGGTGGCCGGGCGGATCGATTACGTCGAGAACGGGGTCGATCTGCAGCGGTTCGCGCCCGATCCGGGGCTGGCCAGCCCCTATGCGGGGCCGGGTCCGCGCATCGTGTTCACCGGCCACATGGATTACTGGCCCAACCAGGACGCGGTGGCCTGGTTCGCGGCCGATGTGCTGCCGCTGATCCGCGCGGCGGTGGCCGACGCGCAGTTCTGGGTGGTGGGGGCGAACCCCGACGCGGCGGTGCGCGCGCTCGCTTCGGTGCCCGGGGTGCATGTGACCGGGCGGGTGGCGGATGTGCGGCCCTATGTGGCGCATGCGCATCTGTCGGTCAGTCCGCTTCGGATCGCGCGCGGGATTCAGAACAAGGTGCTGGAGGCGATGGCGATGGGCGTCCCGGTGCTGGCCTCGGGCGCGGCGTTCGCCGGGCTCGATGCGGTGGCGGGGCGCGATCTGCTGGTGGCTGACGGGGCCGACGCGATGGCGGCGGCGGCGATCTCGGTGGTGCGCGGGCGGCATCCGGGACTGGGTGCTGCCGGGCGGGCGGCGGTGGCCGGCCGCTACCGGTGGGAGGCCACGCTGTCGCGGCTGGACGCGATCATCGATCGGCTGATCGGCGGCTGACCGCGGGCGGATCAGGCGGGCGGGCGAACAGGCGGTGTGCCGCGGCGAGCACGCGGGCGCGGTAGGGGTCGGCGAAGCTGTCGGTGTGCGAGTGGTAGAAGCCGATGGCGCGCAGCAGGTCGTTGTCGGCCTCATCGAGGGCGGCGCGCAGGATCATGCCGGCGGCGGCGATGTTGAAGCAGCCATCGCTGACCAGGCGGTCGCGCACCTGCGCGGTGGGCAGGCCGGTGATGGCGGCGATGCGTGCCAGCCAGGCGCTGTTGATCTGCATGACGCCCAGATCGTCGCTGCCGTTGGTGTTGGGGTGGACGGTGCCGATGGCCCCGCCCTCGACCTGCTGGATGGCCGGCAGCAGCCGTGGCGGCAGGTGGTAGGCCGACGCGGTGGCGAGCATGCAGGCGAGGAACGGGATCGGGCTCATGGGTCGCAGATTTCCGGCCCGGCCTCCTCGGGGCCGGATGAGCACAGATCATAGGCGTGACCGGGGCGGTGCGAGGGGGCGCGGTAGATATAAGGGTGATGCCAGGGGTCGAGCGGCAGCGCGCCGGCGAGATAGGGGCCGTTCCAGTCGGTCGCGTCGGCGGGGCGGGCGGCCAGTGCCGCGAGGCCCTGCGACTCGGTGGTGTAGGTGCCTTCGCCGAGGCGGTAGAGATCGAGCACGGTGGCGAGTCGGGCGATGGATTGGCGGGCGATGGTGCGGCGCGCGCTGCCGAGCTGGCCCATCGCGGCGGGGGCGACGAGGCCGATCAGCAGCCCCATGATGGCGATGACCACCAGCATTTCGAGCAGGGTGAAGCCGGCGCGCGCGCGCGGGCCGTTCTGGCCGGTGGCGAGGGGGCGTGGCATGCGGCGGGTCCTGACGGGGGCGCGTATTTGTACGGGTATGATTATGAGGCCGTTTTAGTTGACGAATGCTGAAACCGGCTCACAAGGTGGCGCGCCAGGGGAGCGGGAAGGGCGATCTGCTGCGATGCGGCATTGCGCCAAATCAATGCAACGCAGTGCAACAAGGGGTTGTCTGACCAACAGTTGGTTCGCGAGTCGCTGTTGTGTTGCTGCTGCCCGCCCGCCATCCGCCTGGTTTGTTTCAACCTGCCAAGAGGTTCGTCATGCGTTTGCGCCAACTGCTTCCCGCCGTGATTTTCGCCACCCTGAGTGCCGCCGGCGCCCAGGCCCAGGACGCCGAAGCCGGCAAGGCGGTGTTCAACCAGCAATGCTCGATCTGTCACAGCCCGACCGCCGGGCGCAATCAGGTCGGGCCGAGCCTGTTCGGCATCGTCGGCAGCACCGCCGGGCAGGTGCCGAACTTCCGCTTCTCGGCGGCGAACAAGGCGTCCGGGGTGGTGTTCACCGAGGCCAATCTGGACCGGTACCTGACCGATCCGCGCGGCATGATCCCGGGCACCATCATGACCTATAACGGTCTGAAGGACGCCACCAAGCGCGCCAATCTGATCGCCTATCTCGCAACTCTGCACTGAACGGCCACGCCGGGGCGCCTTCCCGACGCCCCGGCGAGACCTGTCCGAAAAGGGAAACACCATGTACAGAATCTCATCCGTCCGTTCGGTGCTGATCGGCGGCACCGCCTTGTCGGCGCTGCTGCTGGCACCGCGCGCCGAGGCGATCCCGGCGTTTGCCTCGCAGACCGGCCAGCCGTGCGTCGCCTGTCATATCGGCGGCTATGGGCCGCAGCTGACCCCTTTCGGACG
This sequence comes from Acetobacteraceae bacterium, assembly GCA_027323595.1. GTDB lineage: Bacteria > Pseudomonadota > Alphaproteobacteria > Acetobacterales > Acetobacteraceae > CAIVDX01. The sequence continues at coordinate 10,100 of DAHWBL010000146.1, forward strand.
CGCCTTCAAGATTGGCGGCTATACCGCGACCGGCGGTGATGACGGCGCCGACACCGTCGTCGACAAGCTGGCCTATGGCCCGATATCGGGAATGGTTCTGTCATCGTTCAACAATACCGCGGGAAACATGCCGGAAGGCACGCAGCAGCAGCATTATGCCCGCAACAATAATTTCTCGCTCGATCAGGTCAGCATTTTCATCGGCGGGCGACTGACCGACTGGGCCGGCGGGTTTGGCCAGTTCACCTGGTCCGACGTCGATAACACCGCATTTGTCGATCAGGTCGATCTGCGGCCCTACACCCACGATTTCACCATCGAGGACAACGACGTTCGTGTCGGTCTCACGGTCAACAACGCGCCGACCGTGCAGGACCCGTACAACTCCTCGTTCGTCTGGGGCTATCCGTATGTGTCCTCGGCGATCGCACCGTCGCCCGGGGCGCAGCCGATCCTGGCCGGTGGCTTTGCCGGCAACTCGATCGGTATCACCGCCTATGCCTGGATCAACCGCTCGATCTATCTTGAGGTCGGTGGCTATCAGAGCCAGAGCCCTTGGCTGCTGGCGCGTTTCGGCGAGGCCTATGGCCCCGGCGCGACGCAGGGCATCGCGCCCTATCTGCGTGCTGCCTATGAATGGGACTGGGGGCCGAACGACGCGCATGTCGGCTTCATGTTCATGCAGTCCGCGGTGAACCCGACCGTGTCCGCGCAGGTCGCGGCCAACACCAACGGCCATGACAGCTACACCGATTTTGCGGTCGATATGGACTACCAGTTCGTCGGCGAGCGCGACACCTTCACCATCCTGGCCGTCGACACCATGGAGCAGCAGAACCTCGCCGGCACCGTGGGCGCCTACAACGCCGCCAACGGCACCACTCTGGGCAACACCTACAATCTGAACCAGATCCGCCTCTCTGGCGCCTATTGGTACCGTAACACCTATGGTTTCAATCTAGGTTGGGAGCGCACCTGGGGCACCGCGAACCCGGCGGTCTATTCGGCCAACGCGGTGAGCGGCAGCAACAACTCCAAGCCGGACAGCAATGCCTTCATCCTGGAGGCGGACTGGGTGCCGTTCGGCAAGGGCGACAGCTGGGCGCAGCCCTTCGCCAACCTCAAGCTGGGTGTGCAATACACGATCTATACCCAGTTCAACGGCGGCTATACCAACTATGACGGCAACGGCCGCAACGCCAACGCCAACAACACGCTGTATGCGTTCGCCTGGTTCATGTTCTGATCCGACGACGCGGCTGAAAAAGAACCCGGCGGCCTCGGTCGCCGGGTTTTTTTGTTGTGCTGCTATTTCGCCTTGCACTCCGCGTCGTAGGCGTTGGCGTAGTCGTGCAGCACCATCTCGCCCAGCCGCATGACCGGCTGGCCATCGGCGCCCTTTTCGACGCGGGCGATGTAGTAGTTCTCGATCGGGAAATGGTCGCGGGCAAAGGCGAAATCGCCGCGCACCGAGGCGAAATCCGCCCGCGCGACGGCATCGCGCAGGCCGGCGCGGTTGGCGACGTCGCCATGCACGGCGCGGATCGCGCCATCGAGCAGCAGGCCGGCGTCGTAGGACTGGGCGCTGTATTCGGTGGGCTCGTCGCCGAATTTTGCGCGCCAGGCGGCGACGAAGGCGCGGTTGGCCGCAGTGTCGAGGTCCGCGCCCCAGAAGGTGGTGAACAACTGGCCGACCGCGGCGGCGCCGACCGCGCGCAGGGTGGTGCCGTCGATGGTGTGGGCGGTGTAAAGCGGCAGCGTGGCGCCAAGGCCGGACTGGGCGAATTGCTTGATGAACTGGATGCCCAGCCCGCCTGGATAGAAGGCGAACAGCGCGTCCGGACGGGCGGCGCGGACCTCGGCGAATTCGGCGGCGAAATCGAGCTGTTTCATCTCGGTCAGTTTCTCGCCGACGATCGTGCCGTGATAGGTGCGGCGAAAGCCGGTCATCACGTCGCGCCCGGCGGTGTAGTTCGGCGCCAGCATATAGACGCGGCCCACGCCCTTTGATTGCAGCCAGGCGCCAGCGGCCTCGGCATAGGTGTCAGACTGCCAGGAGGTGTTGAAGAACCAGGGCGAGCAGCCCTTGCCGGCGAGCAGCGAGGGGCCGCCATTGGCGCTGATCAGCAGCGTGCCCGCGCTGGTCACCGGGGCGGCGATGGCGAGCAATATGTTGGAAAAGCCGCCGGCGACGATCACGTCCACCTTGTCCGACAGCATGAATTTCTCGGCGATCTGGCGGGCGATGTCGGGCTTGTCCTGGTCGTCCTCCACCAGCAGGCGGGTGGGCAGTCCGCCGAGCCGGCCGCCTTGCTGGTCGATGGCGAGTTGCAGCCCGTCGCGGGTTTTCTGCCCGGTGACGCCGCCCGCGCCGGTCATGGTGGCGATGAAGCCGATGGTGAACGGGCGCGGCTCCTGCGCTTCGGCGGGCAGGGAGGCGGCCAGGGAGGCGGGCAGCGGGGCGGCAAGGGCCAGCAGGCAGGCGAGCGCGCGCGCGTGAATTTTCGGCATCTGTTGTCCCCCCCGGCCGGCCCGCTGGTGGGCCTTGCGGCCAGGGTAGTGCGGATTGGCGTTGCGTCAAACGTGCAGTCAAACCGGCGGGCCGGCGGCAAAAAACCGGTGGGATTTTGCCGGCCGTGGTGCTGATGTCGGCGCCCGCGCGGGTTTAGCGCGTATTGGAAAGGATATTTGATGGCACAGATGGAGCGCTCGTTGCGGCTGGTCAGCCTGCTGGGCAGCGTTCGGCGCGGCTCGTTCAACGGCGCCATCGCGCGCGCCCTGCCCGAGCTGGCGCCCCAGGGCGTGACGATCACCCCGCTCGGGCCGGTGGGGGAGCTGCCGCATTACGACGCGGACCTGGAGGCGGTGGGGTTTCCGCCCGCGGTGCTGGCGATGGGTGCGGCGATCGGCGCGGCCGATGGCGTGATCATCGTCTCGCCGGAATACAACTACTCGGTGCCAGGCGTGCTGAAGAACGCGATCGACTGGCTGTCGCGCCTGCCCGACAAGCCGTTCGGTGGCAAGGCGGTGGCGATCCAGTCCGGCTCGCCGGGGCTGCTGGGCGGGGCGCGGGCGCAGTATCACCTGCGCCAGAGCCTGGTGTTTCTGGATGCGCGGGTGCTGAACAAGCCCGAGGTGATGGTGGGGCAAATCGCCGGCAAGCTGGATGCGGCGACCGGCGCGCTGACCGATCAGGCGACGCGGAATTTCATCGCCGGCCAGTTAGTGGCGTTCGCGGCGTTCGTGCGGGGGTAGAGCGGGCGCGGGTGAGGGCCGGCCCCCGCCCGCGCCGCGCCGGTCAGATTTTGAAGC
>DAHWBL010000149.1 GCA_027323595.1 Acetobacteraceae bacterium
TCCATGCTGGCGGCGACGACGCGGTTATTGACGATGCGCGCGCTGGTGACGTGTGCGGCCGCCGCGAAGGCGGCCTGGGTTGCCGCGCGGTCGCCGGTCTCCCAGTCGAAGCACACATTGCCGGGGGCGGCCTCCCAGACCCGCGGTTGGTCGGGCGCGGTGGCGGTGGCGAGGTCGGTGGCGGCGGGCAGGATGTCGTATCCGACGCTGACGGCTTCCAGCGCATCCTGTGCCTGGGCGGAGGTTTCGGCGACGATGAAGGCGACCGGATCGCCGACATGACGCACCTGGCCATCGGCGAGGGCCGGGCGTGGGGTGTCGGCGCGGGCGGTGCCGTCGGAGTTCTTGAGCGGAATGACGCAGGGCAGATGACCAAGCCCGGCGGCGGCGAGATCGGCGTGGGTGTAGATGGCGCGCACGCCGGGCAGGTGCCGGGCGGCGTCGGTGTCGATGGCGGTGATGCGCGCGGCGGCGTGCGGGCTGCGCAGCACGGCGGCGTGCAGGCAGCCGGGCGGGGTCGCGTCGTCGGCGTAATGGCCCGCGCCCAGCAGCAGGCGCGCATCCTCGACCCGGCGCACCGGCTGGGCCAATCCGAATTTTGTCATCGCAAACTCCCGCGTGTCAGCCTGCCGGAAATCTATTCGGCCGGGGTGGATCGATGCGTCGGCTGGCCCGGTTGATGCCGGCCGAAGCGTGCCTTGGCGCGCTCGCGCAGCGACTGGAAGGTGACATAGAGCATCGGGATCAGGAAGATGCCCAGGCAGCTCGCCGCGATCATGCCGTAAAAGACCGGGGTGCCGACATCGCGCCGGCTGATCGCCGCCGCCCCGGTGGCGCGCACCAGCGGCAGCAGCCCCAGGATGAAGGCGATCGAGGTCATCATCACCGCGCGAAAGCGCATCTGCGAGCCGAGCACGGCGGCATCCAGGATCGACCGGCCCGCCTCGCGCTGCTCCTTGGCGAACTCGACGATCAGGATGCCGTTCTTGGCGGCGAGCGCGATCAGCACCACCAGCCCGATCTGCGCATACAGATCGAGCGCGAGGCCGGACACCATCACGCCCAGATAGGCGCCGAGCACGCCCACCGACACCGACAGCAGCACCGGCACCGGGATCGTCCAGCTTTCATACAGCGCCACCAGGAACAGATAGGCGAACAGGATCGCCAGAGCCAGGATCGGCCCGGTCTGTCCGCCGGCCTCGTGCTCCTGGTAGGCGGTGCCGCTCCATTCATAGGTGTAGCCGGGCGGCAGGGTTTTGGCCGACACCGTGGCCATCGCGGCGAGCGCGCCGCCCGAGGAGACGCCGGGCGCGGGGGAGCCGTTCACCGTGATGGAGCGGTAATTATTGTAGCGGCTGATGGTCTGCGGGCCGAGCACGATGCGCGCATCCGCGATCGCGCGCAGCGGCACCTCCGCCCCCTGGTTGTTGCGGATATAGACCTTCCACAGGTCCGACAGATCCTCGCGATTGGCGGCCTCGCCCTGGATGTTGACCTGCCAGGTGCGGCCGAACAGGTTGAAGTCGTTGACGTAGTAGCCACCAAGGGTTGCCTGCAGGGTGGTGAACACGTCGTTCATCGCCAGCCCCAGCGCCTGCGCCTTGTCGCGATCGATGTCGAGATAGGTGGAGGGGTTGTTGGCCGAGAAGGTGGAGAACACGCGCGCCAGACGCGGGTCCTGGTTGGCGGCGACCACGAGGCCGCCCATCACGCTGCCCATCGAGGCGGGCTCCGCGCCTTCGAGATTTTCGAGCTGGTATTCGAAGCCGCCGGAGGTGGACAGCCCGATGATCGGCGGCAGGTTGAAGGGAAACACCACGGCGCTGCGGATCTGCTGGGCGCCGCCGAACACGCGGCCGATCAGCGCCTGCGCGCCGTCTGCCGCACCCTGACGGTCGGCGAAGGGCTTGAGCTTGCCGACCAGGAAGGCGGCGTTGGATTGCGCGCCGCCATCGAGCAGCGAGTAGCCGATGATCGCCAGCGTGTCCTGCACCTGCGGCATCGATTTCAACATCTTCTCGACCCGCGCTGTGACCTCGGCGGTGCGATTGACCGAGGCGGCGTCCGGCAACTGGATGGCGACGAAGAACGCGCCCTGGTCCTCCTCGGGCAGGAAGCCGACCGGGGTGCGCAGCGACACGCCATAGATGCCAGCGCCGGCGACCAGCACCAGCAGCACCGACAGCACCGACAGCCGCACCATCCGCCGCACGATCGCGGCATAGCCGTCGCGCACCCAGTCGATGCCGCCGAGCACGCGGCCCATGATGCCGCGTTTTTTGTCAGTGTGGCGCAGGAACACCGCGCACAGCGCCGGCGAGAGGGTGAGCGCGTTGATCGCCGAGATCACCATCGCCACCGAGATCGTCACCGCGAACTGGCGGAACAGCTGGCCGGTGACGCTGGGCAGGAAGGCGACCGGCACGAACACCGACAGCAGCACCAGCGTGATCGCGATGATCGGCCCGGTGATCTGGCGCATCGCCAGCATGGTCGCCTCGGGGGCGGTGAAATCCGGATTTTCCTCAAGCACGCGCTCGACATTTTCCACCACCACGATCGCGTCATCCACCACGATGCCGATGCCCAGCACCAGCGCCAGCAGCGAGACGGTGTTGGCGGAGAAGCCGAGTGCCAGCAGCACCGCGAAGCTGCCGATCAGGCTGACCGGCACGGCGATGGTGGGGATGATGGTGGCGCGCAGATTGCCCAGGAACACGAACACCACCAGCACCACCAGCACGAAGGCTTCGAGCAGGGTGCGGATCACCTCATGGACGGTGTCGTTCACGAAGCTGGAGCTGTCATAGACGGTCGAGGTGGACACGCCCTCGGGGTAGCGGGTGGCGAGGCTGGCGAGCGCCTGGTCGATGCGCGCGGAGGTGGCCACCGCGTTCGCGCCCGGCGCGAGATAGATGCCGATGCCAACGGCGGGCTGGCCATTCAGCAGGCTTTCGGAATCCATGTTCTGCGCGCCCAGATCGACGCGCGCGACATCGCGCACCCGCAGCACCGAGCCGTCGGGGTTGGCGCGCAGCACGATGTTGCCGAACTGCTCGGGCGTGACCAGCCGCCCCTGGGTCTGCACGTTCATCTGGAACTGCTGGTCGGGCCCGGCCGGCTGTGCGCCGATGCGCCCGGCCGCGGCCTGGACGTTCTGCGCGTTGATCGCCGCCACGATGTCGGACGGCGAGAGATTGAGCCCGACGAGGCGGCTGATGTCGAACCAGATGCGCATCGAGTAGTTGAGCTTGCCGAACAGGCTCGCCTGACCGACGCCGGGGATGCGCGAGAGCGTGTCCAGAATGTTGATGGTGGCGTAGTTGGTGAGGAACACCGGGTCCTGTTTGCCGTCCTTGCTGTACAGCATCAGGAATCGCAGGATCGCCGAGGAGCGCTTGGCGACCACCACGCCCTGCTGCTGGACGATCTGCGGCACGCGGGCGAGTGCGGCCTGGACGCGGTTGTTGACGTTGACGGTGTCGATGTCGGGGTTGGTGCCGAGCGCGAAGGTGACGGTGAGGTTGTAGCTGCCGTCGTTGCCGCTGTTGGATTTCATGTAGAGCATCTGGTCGACGCCGATGACCGATGCTTCGAGCGTCTGCGCGACGGTGCTTTCGACCACCGCGGCCGAGGCGCCCGGATAGGTGGTGGTGACCTGCACCTGCGGCGGCACGATGTCGGGGAACTGCGCGACGGGGATGCGCAGCATGGCGAGCACGCCGGCCAGGGTGATGACCAGCGCGATCACCACCGCAAGGCGGGGGCGGCGGATGAAGACGGCGGAGATCATCCCCGATCAGCCCTTGGGGCCGGCGCCGGGGCGCGGCACCTGCGGGCCTGGCGTGGCGGGCCCGGGCGACACCGGCTGGCCGGGGCGCACCCGTTGCAGCCCGTCCACCACCACCATCTCGCCGAGCTTCAGCCCCGAGGTCACCGCGACCAGCGTGGCGCTGCTCTGGCCAAGGGTGACGCGGCGCTGCTGCGCCTTGTTCTGGTCGTCCACCACGAACACGTAGTTGCCCTGCTGGTCCGACAGCACCGCGACGCGCGGGATCGACAGCAGATTGACCGGCGCGACGCCCTGCACCTGCACGGTGACGAATTCGTTGTCGTAGAGCGGGCGGTCGGCCGGGTCGCCGGCGTGGGCGGCCGGGCGCACCGGGTTGGCGATCACGCCGCGCAGCAGCAGCGTGTCGGTGCTCTGCGCGACCGAGGGGGCGACATAGTCGATCTTGCCTTCGGGGGCGAAGCTGCTGCCGTCGGGCAGGATCAGTTTGATCACCACCCCGGCCATGCCGCCGCGGGTCTCGTAGCGCCGCGCCAGTTCCTCGACGGTGCGCACCGGCACCGGGAAGGTGACCCACATCGGGTCCTGGCTGACGATGGCGGCGAGCGCCCCCGAGGTGGGGCCGACGACGTTGCCGATGGTGACGTTGGAGCGGGTGATCTTGCCGTCCACCGGGGCGCGGATCTCGGTGTAGTCGAGATTGATCTGCGAGGTGCGCAGCTGCGCCTGGGCGTTCTGCAACTGGGCGGCGATGGAGCGCTGCTGGGCCTGGGCGTCGTCCACGGTGGAGCGCTGGCCGGCGACGGTGTTGAGCAGCGTCTGGGCGCGCTGGAGGGTGATGTTGGCGTTGGTCAGCAGGGCGGCCTGCTGTGCGACCTGCGCCTGCTTGGCGGCGAAATCCGCCTCGAACGGGCCGCGTTCGAGCCGATAGAGCAGGTCGCCCTGGTGCACCTCGCCGCCTTCGGTGAACAGGCGCTCATCGAGGAAGGCGGTGACGCGGGCGACCAGATCGACATGCTGGATCGATTGCACGCGGCCGACGAATTCGGAGGTCTCGGTGATCGGACGCTGCTCGACGCGGACCACGCCGACCGCCGGCGGGCCGCCGGGGCCGGGCGCCTGCGCCCGCGCGGCGGTGGCGGCGAGCAGGGCGAGAAGGGAGCCGGCAAGGACGGCACGCGGGCGCGACAGGGACTTCATGGCAAACCTCTCACGCGCCGGGTGGCGGCGGCTTCACAACGGTCTATATGATTCAGGGCTGGCTTGCCCTGGATTAGGGAACGCATGACCGATAGGTCAATAGCGCGGCCACGAGATCGGGGCGCCACGGCGAGAAGGGGATGATGATGGCCGAGCATGTCTAGATCACCGAGGTCGGTCCGCGCGACGGGCTGCAGATGGCGAAGGCGATGATGCCCACGGCGCTGAAATGCGGCTGGATCCGCGCCATGGCGGACGCCGGGGTGGCCTCGATCGAGGTGGGCAGCTTCGTGCCCGCGACAATCGTGCCGCAGATGGCCGACACCGCCGAGGTGGTGGCCGACGCGGTGACCATCGCCGGGCTGCGGGTGGTGGCGCTGGTGCCCAACCTGCGCGGCGCGCAAGCGGCCCACGCGGCGGGCGCGCACGCCGTCACCATCCCGATCTCGGCATCGAACAGCCACAGCCTGGCGAACACCCGCAAATCCACCGCCGACCAGATCGCCGAGGTGGGCCGGATCAGCGCCTGGGTGGGCGCGCAGGCGCGGCCGATGCAGGTGGAGGCCGGGGTCTCCACCGCGTTCGGCTGTTCGATGGAGGGGGTGGTGCCGATCGAGCGGGTGGTCTGGACCGCCGCCGGGCTGGTCGCGGCCGGGGCGGACACGATCGCGCTGTGCGACACCGTGGGGTATGCGCACCCGGCATTGATCCGCGCCACCATCCGCGCGGTGCGCGAGGCGGTGGGGGGGCGGCTGCGCACCCTGCATCTGCACGACACGCTGGGCATGGGCATCGCCAACGCGCTGGCCGGGCTGGAGGAGGGCATCCGCGCGTTCGACGGCGCGCTCGCCGGGCTCGGCGGCTGTCCGTTCGCGCCTGGCGCGTCGGGCAATGTCACCACCGAGGACCTGGTGTTCATGCTGGAAAGCATGGGTTTTTCCACCGGCATCGACCTCGAAAAGCTGCTGGCCACCCGCGCGCTGCTGGCGGCCGGCCTGCCCGACGAGCGGCTGCGCGGGCAGCTCGCGCTGGCCGGGATTCCGCGGACCTTTCATCGGGCGGCGTGAGCGGTGGCTTTGCTTCACGTGAAGCAATCGGATGTTTGCTGAAACGCAAGTTTGCTTCACGTGAAGCAATCGGGTTCGCTGCCGGTTGTGGCATGGCTGGCATGGGTGGGGCGGAATTTTGTTGCGGCACGGCGCGACCCAGGGTCTGCGCGGAGGTGGCGTCATGGGTAGTTTCCGGCCCTGTTCGGTGGGACCACCGCGGTTAGCCTGGTCTGGTTGTAACCGCATGAATGGGCGAAAATGCCATGAGCACCCTGCTGATCATCATTGTGCTGATTGTGCTGTTTGGCGGCGGCGGCGGCTATTACGGCTATAACCGCTATGGCGGTTCGGGGCTGGGCGGGGTACTGTTTCTGCTATTGATCGTGCTGGGTGTGTTGTGGTTCCTGGGGTTGTTCACGATGAACGGACCGATGCGGTAGACGGAACCCAGGGCTTCACGGTCGCCTCGGCCGCTCTGCGGGCGTTGGCCGACGAGGCGCGGGATGACACCATCACCCTCGACTGGCTGCTCGGTCGGCTGAAGCGTCGGTCGTTCGGGATGATCATCCTGCTGCTGGCGCTGGTCGGGCTGATCCCTGGTGTGTGCAACATCGCCGGCATTCTGCTGATGATCGCCGCGGTGCAGATGCTGCTGGGGCGCGCCAGCCCGCGGTTTCCCGCGGCCATCGCCGCGCGCGGCCTGCCGGCGCGGCATTTCGTGAAACTGGTCGATCGCGCGCTGCCGGTGCTGCGCCGGCTGGAGACCATGGTGCATCCGCGCTGGCCGATCGCGATGACCCTGCTCGACCGGTTCAGCGGCGTGGCGATCCTGTTGCTCGCGCTGGTGATCAGCACCATTCCGATCCCGGTCAGCAATGTCGCACCCGCGCTGGCCATCGGGCTGCTCGCGCTCGCGACGTTGGAGCAGGACGGCATGCTGCTGGTCGGCGCGATGGCGCTCGCCGCGGTGATGGTGCTGGCCCTGGCGTTCGCCGGCTGGCAGGCCTGGATGGGGGCCGCGTGGATCAGCCAGATTCTGTGAGCGGGTCGCGCACGACGCGCCAGACCCAGGCCAGGGTGAGCGCGAACAGCGCCGCGGTGGCGAGGAAGCTCGCCCGCAACCCCAGCGCCGAGGCCACCGCCCCGCCCAGCAGCGGCCCGGCGAAGGCGCCGAACAGGCTGGCGCTGGCCGCCGTGCCGAGCACCAGGCCGCGCTCGGCGGCGGGGACCGAGCGGCCGATCAGCGCGTTGGCGGTGGGCAGGATGCCGCCGATGAACAGGCCGAGCGCGAAGCGCAGCGCGAGGAAGCCGGTCAGCGTTGTGGCCAGCGCCATCGGCAGGGTGGTGGCGGCGGCGCCGGCCAGGCAGATCAGCAACACCCGGCGATAGCCGATCACGTCGCTGCGCCGGCCCAGGAACGGCGCGGCGATGATGTCACCCAGCCCGGTGATCGAGGTGGCAAGGCCCGCCAGGGTGGCCAGCGCGGCGGCGGTGGCGGTGAGTTCGGCGACGAACAGCGTCACCACCGGCACCACCGAGCGGGCGCCGATCTGGGTCATCAGCAGCACCGCCATCAGTGCCGGCAGCCCCGGCGTGCGGGCCAGCAGGCCGAAACGCTGGCCCCAGGAGGTGGGCCGCGCCGGACCTGGCGGGCGCGGCGGCTCGCGCACCAGCAGCAGCGCGAGCGCCAGGGCCACCGCGGCGATGGCGGCGGTGGCGACGAACACCGCGCGGTTCGAGCCGGCCAGATCGGCAAGCCCGCCGCCGGCGATCGGGCC
>DAHWBL010000158.1 GCA_027323595.1 Acetobacteraceae bacterium
CCGCGTCGGGCGACGCGGGGGGCGCTGGCTGGTCGGGATTGTCTGGTGTGGTCATCCCGCCGCTCCGTCCAGGCAGCCGCGCAGGCTGGTGAGCCCGCGGCGGATCCATGCCTTGATGCTGCCCAGCGGCGCGCCGGTGCGCACGGCCAGGTCCGTGTGGCTCAGCCCATCCATGAAGCTCATCACGATCAGCCGGCGGCGGTCTTCGGGCAGGGCTTCGAGGCACGCGCGCAGCCGGGTGGCGTCCTGCTCGGCGCCGAGGCGGGCGAGCACGTCCGGGGTTTCGTCGATCGGCTCTGGCAATTCCTCGCCGCTCACCTCGCGGGCCGTGCGTCGCAACAGATCGATGGCGCGAAACCGCACCAGACCGAGCAACCACGCCTCGGCCGGGCCGCGTTGCGGGTCGAAGCGGTGTGCATTGCGCCACACGTTGATGAACGCCTCCTGCACCGCATCGCTGGCCAGCGCCGCCTGCCGGGTGAGCCGCAGGGCGATCGCATACAGGCGGGGCGACTGAAGATCGTAGAGATGCCGAAACGCCACCCGATCGCCCCGCCCGCAGGCGACCAGCAGATCGGCGAGCGCGGGATTGTTCACGGTGTGGGCGGGCATGTCACGGGGCAGGATCAACTCCAGGTGCGGGCCGACAGGTGGGGCGAGATCGGCTGGATGTTACATGGGCTGACATGTGCGATATCCCAGGCCCGCGCGAACATATTGTTTGAGCGATGCGCACGGTCGACGCGGTTTAGCGGTTGACCAGCACGATATGGCCGACGGCGGTGCTGGAGGCGGGCACGTGGTAGAAGCGATAGGTCTCCTCGACATGTTCGTTGAGCGCGCCGCGCATGATCAGCCACATCACCATCTCGATGCCCTCCGAGCCGGCTTCGCGCAGATAGTCGATGTGGGGGATGGCGGCGAGGCCGGCGGGGTCATGGCTGAGGCGGTCGAGGAAGGCGGTGTCCCAAAGCCTGTTGATCAGGCCTGCGCGCGGGCCCTGGAGCTGGTGCGACAGACCGCCGGTGCCAAACACCATCACCTTCAGATTTTCAGGATAGGAGGCCACCGCCCGACCGATCGCCTTGCCCAGATCGAAGCAGCGATTGCCGGTGGGCGGGGGATACTGGATGACGTTGACCGCCAGCGGAATGACCGGGCAAGGCCATGCCGGCACCGCGCCGAACATCAGCGACAGCGGCACCGTCAGCCCGTGATCGACATCCATCTTGTTGACGATGGTCATGTCGAATTCGTCCAGGATCAGCTGCTCGGCCAGATGCCACGCAAGGCCTGGGTGGCCCTGCACCGCGGGCACCTGGCGCGGGCCCCAGCCTTCGTCGGCGGGGTTGAACGAGGCCGCGCAGCCGATGGCAAAGGTTGGGATCACATCGAGCGAAAATGCGGATGCGTGATCGTTGTAGACCAGGATGATCACGTCCGGCTTTTCGTCGGCGATCCAGCTTCGGGTGGGCGCGAAGCCGTTGAACACCGGCGCCCAATATGGCTCGGCGGCCTTGCCGTGATCCAGCGCCGCGCCGATGGCGGGGATGTGCGAACAGCCAACGCCGGCGGAAATATGGGCCATGTTCAAAATGCCTCGTCAGGGTGGGGCGCATCCGGCGGGCTCGCCCCATCGCGACCGCCCGCGACCATCATCGCCTGGTAGGCAAGCGGGTGCAGCCCGGCCATGGCGGCGGACATGTGGGCCACCGGCATTCCGTCGGTGGCGGCGAGCTTGGCGGTGTAATAGACGTTGCCGCCCAACTCCAGCATGGTGTTCCACGCCCGCCGCAGGACGGCGTCGCGCTGTGCCGCGGTCATCGCGAAGCGGTGCAGGTAGGCGTCTTCATCCGCCCTGAAGGCGTCGCGGTTGTCGGCCTTCATCAGCGACATGCAGAACATGTTGAGGTGATAGCCCTGGCGTGAGCGCACACTGTCGAAGATGAAGGTGCCGGCGATGTCGTTGCTGACCGTATGCGTCATGGCTGTTGCGGACTCCTCGAAAATCCAGCGGTGCGATCAGGCCGGGTCGGGGGCGTAAAGGTCGCCGCGGGCGCGAATTTCGGCGACATAGGCCTGCCTGGTTTCGCCCGCGGCGAGTTCACCGGTCATCACGATCATGTCGCGAAAATCGTTTTCATCAGGCGTGCGCACGAT
>DAHWBL010000207.1 GCA_027323595.1 Acetobacteraceae bacterium
TATATTCCATCTGGACGCCCCTCCTGTTGGTTAGCTCGAACAAGCCCCAATATTGGCACCCGATGCCGTGGGGCCGTCCACACCAACAAAGGGCTTTTTTTATTTTGGTTTGGGGGGTTTGGGGGATTGGTGCGCGCCCCCCCACCCCGGCCCTCCCCACGAGGGGGAGGGGGAAGTTTTTCTCTGCGCACGAACGCCAAATTTTTAGAAGTTTTTTGGTTCTTTTTTTCAAAAAAGAACTGCTTCCCTTCGTGGCGTCAGCCTGCGGCGTGTTCGGCGGCGCGTAGGAGGCGTAGGAAGTTGCCGCCCCATAGGGCGGCGATCTGGTTTTCGGTGTAGCCGCGGGCGACCAGTTCGATGGTGAGGTTGGCGCTGTCGGCGGCGTCGTGCCAGCCGGAGAAGCCGCCGCCGCCGTCGAAATCGCTGCTGATGCCGACGTGGTCCAGGCCGATGCGGTGTACTGCGTGGTCGATGTGGTCGACGAAATCGGCGACGCGCACTTCGTCGGGGCGGGCGTGCGGGCGCAGGAAGGCGGAGACGGCGGTGATCTGGATCAGTCCGCCGGAGTCGGCCAGTGCGTCGAGTTGGGCGTCGTCCATGTTGCGGGCGACGTCGCACAGGGCGCGGATGCACGAATGGGTGGCAACGACCGGGGTGCGGGCGAGGCTGGTGGCTTGCAGCATGGCCTGGCGGGAGAGGTGGGACACGTCGACCAGCATGCCGAGCCGGCCCATTTCGGCGACCGCCGCGCGACCGAGGTCGGACAGGCCGCCATGCAGGGTGGCGGTGTCGCGCAGGTCGGCGCGGGGGTTGGCGGAATCGCACAGGTCGTTGTGGCCGTTGTGGCACAGCGTCATGTAGCGCGCGCCCAGGCGGGCGAATTCGGCGAGGGTGGCGAGGTCGCCGCCGATGGCGTGGCCGTTTTCGACGGCGGGGACGACCACGGTGGCGCCGGCGGCGACCGCGGCGGTGATGTCGTCCGCGCGGCTGGCGACGCGGACCTCGGCACCTGGCGTGGGTGAGGCCATGGCGCGGATGGAGGCGAGCATGGACAGGGCGCGGTCGCGCGCGGCGGCGCGGGAGGCATCGGTGCGCGGGCCCTGTGGCACGTAGGCGGCGAAGCAGCCGACGGTGAGGTGGCCTTGGCGCATTTTCGGCAGATCGACGCGCCGGTCGGTTTGCTGATGCGGGTCGGGGCCGGTGGGCCAGGGGATGTCGATGTGGCTGTCGAGGGTGAGCAGGCGTTGGTGCAGCGCGAGAGCGTCGATCATGGTGGCAGGCTCGCCGGGCCGGCTTGGATGGTCAAGCTGTTAATGCCAAATCTTGCGGAGCGCGTCCCTTTCGCGGTTCGCGGGATTTGGCATGCGCGCGGGTTGGCTGGGCGGCGCGCGCGAGACCAAGGGCTTATGCCAGGGGTCGCGCGCAGCGACACGTGGCATAAGTTGGGTGGGTGGACGCGGGTTGCCTCTTTTCTGGCGGGATGGTTCGGAGTAGGGGGGCGCATGAACCGCAGCGCGACCATCACCCGGGCCACCTCCGAAACCCAGATCGAGCTGAGCCTGGGGCTGGATGGCGCCGGGGTTGCCGACATCGACAGCGGCATCGGGTTTTTGGATCATATGCTGACCGCGCTGGCGCGGCACGGCATGTTCGATCTGCGGCTGCGTGCCACAGGCGACCGGCATATCGACGATCATCACACCACCGAGGATGTCGGCATCGTGCTCGGCCAGGCGCTGGCGAAGGCGTTGGGCGACAAGGCCGGCATCACCCGCTTTGGCCATGCCATCGTGCCGATGGATGAGGCGCTGGCGGAGGCGGCGGTGGATCTGTCGGGGCGGGCGCATCTGTCGTGGCGGGTGGAGTTTCCGCGCGACAAGGTGGGCGCGATGGACACCGAATTGTTCGAGGAATTCTTTCGCGCGCTGGCGGCCAACGCGCGCATGACGCTGCATCTGACGCTGCGGTCGGGCAGCAACAGCCACCATATCGCCGAGGCCTGTTTCAAGGCGGCGGCGCGGGCGTTGCGCATGGCGGTGGCGGCGGACCCGCGGGCGGCCGGGGCGATTCCGTCCACCAAGGGCGCGCTGTGAAAATCTATTGTGCCTATCAGCATCCGACCCGTCCGGCGCGGCTCGTGGCGGAGGGGTTTTCCTGGGGGGCGCTGATCCTGGGGCCGCTGTGGCTGGGCTGGCGGCAGGCCTGGATCTCGGCGGCGTTGCTGTTCGCGGCCCTGGTGGCGGCAGGCTTTGCCCAGGGCGCGGCGCCGGCGGTCGAGCTGGGGCTGGCGCTGCTGGCCGGGCTGTTCGGGCGCGACCTGGTGCGCTGGGAGATGGAGCTGCGCGGCTGGCATTTCGTCGGCATCGTCGCCGGGCGCGATGAGGAGACCGCCTTCGTGCGGCTGCTCGGCGCGCGGCCGGAGTTGGCGGGCGGCGCGGCCGGCAGGTTCTAGCCGGTGATGCTCGTCGCGGTGGTGGATCATGGCAGCGGCAATCTGGCCAGTGCCTCGCGGGCGCTGGAGCTGGCGGCCAGCCGCGCGGGGCTCGATGCGCGGGTGGTGGTGACCGCTGATCCGGCGGAGGTGGCGCGGGCGGACCGGGTGGTGCTGCCGGGGCAGGGGGCGTTCGCGGATTCCGCCGCCGGGCTCGCCGCGGTGCCGGGGCTGGCCGAGGCGGTGGCTGCGTCGGCCGATGCCGGGCGGCCGTTTCTGGGCATCTGCGTGGGCATGCAGCTGATGGCCGAGCGCGGGCTGGAGCACCAGGTGACGCCGGGCTTTGGCTGGATTTGTGGGCAGATCGCGGAGCTGGAGGTGCCGGGGCTGCGGCTGCCGCACATGGGCTGGAACACGCTGGAGTTCGAGCCGGGCGCGCATGCGCTGCTGGACGGGCTGCGGCCGGGCGATCATGCCTATTTCGTGCATTCCTATGCGCTGGCCGGTGGCGATCCCGCGCAGATCATCGCGCGCACCGATTATGGCGGGCCGGTGGTGGCGATGGTGGCCAGCGGCAACCGGGCCGGCACGCAGTTTCATGTCGAGAAGAGCCAGGAGGTGGGGCTGCGCATCCTGGGTAATTTCCTGCGTTGGCGGCCATGATGGTGCGGCCATGAGTGGGGTGGTGCCGGCGCTGGCGGTGGAGCGCATCACCGAGCTGGTCGATGAGGATCTCGGCGCGCTGTGCGAGGCGGCGGATTCGGCGATCATCGATGGTGGCGGGTTCGGCTGGGTGAAGCCGCCGGGGCGGCGCGCGCTGGAGCGGTATTTCCAGGGGGTGCTGCTGGTGCCCGAGCGGGAATTGTTCGCCGCCCGGCTGGACGGGGTGATCGTGGGTTCGGCGCAACTGGTGCGCCCGCCGCGCAACAACGAGGCGCAGGCCTTCGCCGCCAGCCTGATGCATGAATTCGTCGCCCCCTATGCGCGTGGCCACGGGCTGGCGCGGATGATGATCCGCCGGGTGGAGGACCGCGCCCGCGCGCTTGGCTATCAGGTGTTGAATCTGGATGTGCGCGAGACCCAGGACGTGGCGATCGGGCTGTATGAATCGCTGGGGTTCGAGCGCTGGGGCATCCATCCGCATTATGCCCGCGCCGATGGCCGGACGTTGCGCGGGATGTTCTACACCAAGCTGATCCAGCCGGCGGGCAAGGCGCGGATCGGCCCGGCGGGGGAGGCGGGCTGATGGGGCTGACGCTGTATCCGGCGATCGATCTGAAGGATGGCGCGTGCGTGCGGCTGCGGCGCGGCGAGATGGCGGATGCGACGGTCTATTCCACCGATCCGGGTGGCCAGGCGCTGGCCTGGCAGGCGGGCGGGTGCGGGTGGCTGCATGTGGTCGATCTGAACGGCGCGTTCGCCGGGCGGTCGGTCAACCGGCAGGCGGTGGCGGCGATTTTGGCGGCGGCCGAGGTGCCGGTGCAGCTTGGCGGCGGCATTCGCGATCTGGCCGGGGTGGAGGCGTGGCTGGCCGCGGGGGTGCGCCGGGTGATCCTGGGCAGTGCCGCGGTGAAGGATCCGGCGTTCGTGCGCGAGGCGGCGCGGGCCTGGCCGGGGCGGGTGGTGGTGGGCATCGACGCGCGCGAGGGCATGGTGGCGACCGAGGGCTGGGCGCAGACCTCCGACCTGCCGGTCGGCGAGCTGGCGGCGCGGTTCGCCGATGCCGGGGTGGCGGCGATCATCTACACCGATATCGGCCGCGACGGCATGCTGGGCGGGCTCAATCTGGAGGCGACGCTGGCGCTGGCGGCGACCACGCCGATCCCGGTGATCGCCAGCGGCGGGGTGGGCTCGATCGATGATCTGCGCGCGCTGAAGCGGGTGGCGGCGGCGGCGCCGGAGGGTGCGATCGAAGGGGTGATCGTGGGCCGCGCGCTGTATGACGGGCGGGTCGATCTGGCCGAGGCGCTGGCACTTTTTACCGCCCCGTAAACACCGGCGGGCGTTTGGCCAGGATGGCGGTGATCGCCTCGGCGTGGTCCTCGGTGCGGTGGCAGATGCCCTGGAATACCGCCGCCAGATCGAGATGATCGGACAATTCCTGGCGCGGGGCGGCTTTGAGCAGGCGCTTGGCCAGGCGCAGGGCCTGCGGCGGCTTGGCGGCGATGGTGGCGGCGAGCGCTGCGGCGCGGGGCAGCAATTCTTCGGGTGGCAGCACTTCGAGCACGATGCCCAGGCGCTGCGCCTCGGCGGCGTCGATGATGCGGGCGGTGAAGGTGAGTTCGGCGGCGGCCTGGTAGCCGATCAGCCGTTGCAGCATCCAGGCGCCGCCGTCGCCGGGGATGATGCCGACATCGAGGAAGCTTTCGCCCATGGTGGCGGTGGCGGCGGCCAGCCGCAGGTCGCACATGCAGGCCAGATCGAGCCCCGCACCGATGGCCGGGCCGTTGATGGCGGCGATGGCGGGCACTTCGAGCCGGTGCATGGCCAGCGCCAGACGCTGGATGCCCAGGCGGTACTGGCGTTGCAGCTCGGCGATGTCGCCGGCGAAGGCGCCTTGCTGGGCCAGCATGTGCTTGATGTTGCCGCCCGAGGAGAAGGCGCTGCCGCCGCCGGTCAGCACCAGCACGGAAATGTCGAGCCCGGCGTTGATCCAGTCGATCACGCCGATCAGGTCGTTGACCAGGGCGGTGCCGGTGAGCTCGTTGCGCACGTCGTGGCGCAGCATGGTGACGGTGGCGATGCGGCCGGTGATGTCGAGGCGGGCGTCGGTGAGGGCGGGCGGGGTCATGTTGTTCTCCATGGAGGCAGAGATGTGGTCTGGTGAGATCAAAGGTAAAATGGTTTATGTTTATCGGATCGATAGAATGCGTGCATGACGGGAGGCGGGGATGGATGCGGATGAGCGGTTCGTCGCCTCGATCAAGCTGCGGCAGGTGCAATATTTCCTGGCAGTGGCGGAGAGTTTGCATTTCACCCGGGCGGCGTCGTCGCTGTCGGTGACGCAGCCGACCTTGTCGCACCAGATCGCCGAGCTGGAATCGCAGATCGGCACGAAGCTGTTCGACCGGGTGGGCAAGACGGTGCGGCTGACCGAGGCGGGGGAGGCGTTCGCCGGGCATGCGCGCGCCGCGCTGCGCGAGTTGCAGGCCGGGCGGGTGGCGCTGGAGGAATTGCGCGGGCTGGTGCGCGGCAGTTTGCGCATCGGGGTGATCCAGTCCTTCAGCCGCACCTTGCTGCCGCCGATCCTGGGGCGGTTCATCGCAGCGCACCCCGGCATTCGCCCGCTGGTGGAAGAGATGGCCGCACCGGCGATCGAGCGGGCGCTGGCCGCCGGGCGGCTGGACATCGGCATCGCCTTCGCGCCGGGCGCGCTGGCGCAGACCGAGATCGAGCCGGTGTTGCAGGAGGCGATGCTGCTGGTGGTGGGGCGGCGGCACCGGCTGGCGCGGCGGGGCACGCTGCGGCTGGCCGAGCTGGACGGCGAACGGCTGGCGCTGCTGAGCCGGGAGTTCACCACGCGGCAACTGATCGATCGGTATCTGGACAGTGTCGGCGCGCGGCCCGAGCTGGTGTGCGAGACCAATTCGATCGAGGTGATTTTGGGCACGGTGAGCGAGGGCGCGCTGGCGGCGATCCTGCCGGAGCGCGCGATCGGGCGACGCGGGCCGGGGCTGGCGACGGTGCGGCTGGTGGAGCCGACGCCGGTGCGGGTGTCGGCGCTGATGTGGGCGCGGCACAGCCACCGCACCGCCGCGGCGCTGAGCTTCGCCGCCCAGGTGCGGGCGCATTTTCTCGCGGGCCTGGGGTAATCTTCAGGCCCGGTCTGTAGGTTTCAGCGATCGTCCGCCAGCATGCGGCGCAGGATGCGCTGGTATTGCACCGGGCCGGCATCGATGGACAGCAGCACCGGCTGCAAGGGCGTGGTGGCGGCGTCCATGCGGCGTTGCTGGGCCTCGATCACCGGGCCATCCTGTTCGACGAAGGCGAAGCGGCGCATTTTGGCGATGTTGGCGCGCACCTCCTCGTTCAGGGCGCGGTCGGTGGTCTGCACGTTCCAGCGCACGGCCGAGAAGCAATAGTGGGTGGTGCGATCGGTTTCAGGCGTGAGCAGGTGAATCGCGTAATAGCCGGTGCCTTCCTCCATCGGCCGGCCGGTCGGGCCGCAGCCGAAATTCAGCAGCAGGCAGCTCGGCGGCATCCAACTGATGACGGTCCATTGGTCGCCCTGTTCGACCGCGCCCATCATTTTGAGCATGCCCGGGGTCTCGCCGTCGGTGGAGCGGCGGGCGACGGTGATGATGTCGTCGTTCTGCGTCACCTCGATGTCGGCGACGATGGTGCCGGCACTGCCCAGGATGCCGGCATGCAGGTAGGAGATGTGGCTGAGATCAAGAAGATTGTCGATCACCAGCTCGTAATGGGCGTTCATCATCATGTAGCCGGGGTCGGTCGCGTGCAGCGGGTCGGCGGCATCGAGGCAGCTGTAATCAGGGATTTTCGACGGGTCGGCGGGGCGCTCCCCCATCCAGATCCAGATCATCTGGTGGCGTTCGACCAGCGTGTAGCCGCGCAGGTGGGCGGCCTGCGGAATGGCGCCGTTGCCGTGCGGGTTGTGCACGCAGCGGCCTTCGGCGTTGAATTCGAGGCCGTGATAGGGGCACTGGATGCGATCGCCAGGCAGCTTCTTGCCCATCGACAGCGGGGCGAAGCGGTGCGAGCAGGTGTCGTCCATCGCGGCGGGCGTGCCGTCCTGCCGGCGGAACAGCAGCACCGGGCGGCCCAGCAGGGTGCGCGCGACGAGGCCGTCGGCGGGCAGCTCGGATGCCCACAGCGCGACGTACCAGCAATTGGTGACGAACTGTCCGCTGGTGGTCTGGGTGAGCTGGTGCGAAAGATCGTCCGCCATGGGTCCCTCCTGGTGCCGGCGAGCTTGGTTGCTCCCGGCGTCGTTGCGCAAAAGGCTAACGCCGATGCGACACGGGGTGCAAGCAGACCGGGGGGTGGTTTTTCCGAAAGCGAGCCTTCTTAGGATGGGAGGAGCGTAGCGGAGCGCGTCAACCGGCCTGGAACTGACATAAGGCGATGGGTTGCGCCCTGCCGCTGACATCGTGGCGTCGTTGCAGACCGAGCATCCTTGCCCTGTTTGGCGCGGGTCCACGTGAGCCGGGAGCCGCCCCGGTTCAGGTTCTCAGTCACCGAGGCGACGGACCACACCTATGCTCACGCCATATTTTTACGCTCTTTGGCATATTTCGGGATTTCCCCGTGTTGTTGCTCTTTCGATTGAAGTTTTATAATCGCATCTTTTGCAGACTCAACCCCGGCCTCGAACATAAGCGGAAACGCTTCGACAAGGCGGGGCAGGCCAAGCACCCGACGATCGCCGAGAAACTGGATCGCGGCGGCGTGGCTGGGTCCGTGGCTCCAAATACCCGGCGTTTCGCAAGATTCAGGGAAGTACAAGTTTTGTTTGATCCCGTTGATCCAATACCAAGGCTCTGGGCGCGTAATTTTCCCATTGGGGTCTATGTGCCACAACGGAAAATAATCTCGGCTATATGGCACGACGGCGCCATCTTCCAGTGTCCAGCATCCGTACGGCAGCCAAAAGCGGGCCGGCAGAAAATCAGGGATAGGCAAGCGCGGTGTCTGAACCTCAAAATCCGCGAGGGAACCAATGCCGTTGTTAAATAGAACTCGCACGCCGCCGCGCGAATATGCATTCTTGGGAAGAAGGTAGCCCTGCGAGCCGGGTTTGACGCTCCCGACCAAGCTACGGGCTTTGGATTTGACGACGGTTCCCGGCTTTCCTCGCCCCGGCGGCTCGAACACATATT
>DAHWBL010000208.1 GCA_027323595.1 Acetobacteraceae bacterium
ACGGGCGTTGTTGCCGCCGCCGATGATGATGGCGTCGGGCAGCAGCAGCGCGTCAATGATGGCGAGCACCCGGCGCACCCGCCGGTTCCAGTGGTGCTCTCCCACCGATTTCAGCGCGGCTGCGCCGATATAGTCGTCGTAGGTCGATGCGTTGTGCACCGGGTGGTGCGCCAGTTCGAGATGCGGCATCAGCACGCCGTCGCGAAACAGGGCAGTGCCCGCGCCGGTGCCCAGCGTGAGCACGAATTCGAGGCCGACCCCGCCGATCGCGCCGAGCCCCTGCATGTCGGCGTCGTTGAGCAGCCGGGCGGGGGCGCCGAAGCGGGTGGCCAGCGCGTGTTCGAGCGGGTAGCCGGCCCAGTCCGACGTGCCCAGATGCGGCGCGGTGAGCACCCGGCCGTCGCGCACCATGCCGGGAAAGCCGGCGGAGATCCGGTCCGCCTTCGGCAGGGGCGCGACCAGGTCGGCCAGGGTGGCGAGCAGCGTGTCCGGCGGGCAGGGGTGCGGGGTGGGCACCGAGCGGCGCGGGACGATCATCGCGCCTGCGGGATCGAGCACCGATGCCTTGAGGTGGGTGCCGCCGATGTCGATGGCGAGCGTGGCCGGACCTGGGGCGGTCAATCGCGGGTGGCCTCGATGGCGATGGTGTCGAGCAGGAAGGAGCCGTCCGGCTCCAGCGCGAAATGGGCGCGCACGGGGGCGGAGGCACCGTCCTGCAACGCGCGGATGGCGGCCTGCGCGGGGGCGGGGGTGGCCATGCGGGCGGTCCAGACCGGGAAGTCCATGCGCAGCCGGCGCCAGGTGAGCGCGGTGAGGGTGAAGCCCGCGGCGGTGAGGCCGGCGCGCCATTCGGCCTCGCAATAGTCGCGGGCGTGCGAGGGGTCGCGCAGCAGCTCGATGGCTTGCAGGAAGCTGTCCATGGCGGCGGTGCCGAGGCCGCCGGCGCTGCTGGGCACGCCAAGGGGGCTGGCGGCGTCGAGGAAGATGCCGGCGCCGCCGGGGCGGCAGACGCGGCCGGCCTCGCGCAGGCCGGCATGCAGGTCGGTCCAGTGATGGGCGGAGAAGCGGGTGATCACCGCGTCGAACTCCGCGTCCGGCAGGGGCAGGCGCTCGGCCGGGGCTTGCAGGGTGGCGAGGTTGGTGATGCCGCGGCGGGCGGCCTCGGCGGTGACCGCGGCGAGCATCTCGGCCAGCAGGTCGGTGGCGGTGACGTGGCCGGCGTGGGCGGCGGCGACATAGGCCGCGTGGCCGCCGCCGGTGCCGATGTCGAGCAGGCGGGCGGGGCGGTGGGCGGCGAGGGCGGCGGCGAGCTGGTCGAGGTCAGGGCCGTGGGCATGCACCAGCGAGGTCACGTATTTGGCCGCCTGCGGGGCGAAGGAGCGGGCGACCTGGTCGGCCTGGCGGTCCTGAAGGTCGGTCATCGGTCGGTTCCTGCGTGGGTCGGGTTATCGGGCGCGGGGAGGAAATTCTTCCGCAAGTTACTGATTCGACGTTAAAAAATTAGCTGCGACTGCGTGCGTCAAGGATCGTTATGGGGCCAGACTGCACCACAGATGGCACGGGCTGGTCAACGCCGTCGCCGCGTCGGGGCGGGCTGCGTTCGCCGGTCGGAAGGCATCCTGCTCTAACCAGCGCCGGCGAGTTCCGCGCGCGGCAGGGGCGTGCGTCCACGGATCATGTCCGCGGCCTTTTCGGCGATCATCGTGACGGCGGCATTGATGTTGCCGCCGACCATGTCCGGCATGACGGCGGCGTCCACCACGCGCAGACCGCTCACCCCACGCACCCGGAGCTGCGCATCGACCACGGCGGTTTCATCGGTATCTGAGCCCATCTTACAGGTTCCCAGCGGATGGTGCGCGGTCAGGGCGGTCGCGCGGATGTAGGCATCGAGGTCGCGGTCGGTCGTCTGGTCGGGCCCGGGGGCGAGCTCGGCGGTGATGAACGGCGCGAGCGCGGGCTGTGACGCGATGTCGCGCAGCAGCCGCACCCCGGCGCGGATCGTCCGGCGGTCGTTCTCGGTGGCCAGAAAATTCTGGAATATGCGCACAGGGACTTGCGGATCAGATGAGGCGAGTTGCAGATGGCCACGGCTTTGTGGCCGCAGAAGGACAGCACGCGTGCCAAATCCATCGGCGAAGGCGGGCGAGAAGGGCGGCAAATAGGGCCTGGCGCCGAGCGGCGACGAACGAAACAGCAATTGCACGTCCGGCATCGCCAGTTCGGGGGCGGTTTTGAAAAAGCCCATGACCCCGCTGGGCAGATGCGTTGCGCCGCCCTTGCCGAACAGATAGGCCCGAGCGAGGGCGAGGGCGATCCGGTCATAGCGCATCAAGGCGACGAACGGCCCCGCGCCGGGGCGGCGATATTCGACGCCGACGGTGAGATGGTCCTGCAAATTCTGTCCCACGCCTGGCAGCGGAACGCGAACCTCGACACCGCAGGCGCGCAAAGCATCAGGCGCGCCGATCCCTGACAGCATCAGCAACTGCGGTGAGTTGATCACGCCGCCGGCCAGGATCACCTCACGCTCGGCACGTGCCGTGTGTAGCTGCCCGCGCTGGCGATATTCGACCCCCACGGCGCGGCCATGCTCGATCAGCACGCGGGTAACGAGCGCGTTGATCTTCAGTGTGAGACCGCGACGTTTCAATGCCGGCTTGAGGTAGGCTGCCGCGCCGCTCCACCGCCGCCCTTTGTGGATCGTGGTCTGCGATCGCCCCAGGCCCTCCTGTTGCGCGCCGTTATAGTCGGCGGTGAGCTTCAGTCCCGCTTCCTGTGTCGCGGCGATGTATGCCTCGACGAGTGGGTCGCGATAGGCGGTGAATTTCGTGTGGATCGGGCCGTCGCCGCCGCGATACAGGCTCGCGCCGCCCTCCCAGCTTTCCTGTCGGCGGAAATAGGGCAGCACGTCGGCGAAGGCCCAGTCAGGCAGGCCGCGTGAGGCCCAGCGGTCATAGTCGCCCGGATTGCCGCGCACATAGCCCATGACGTTGATCGATGAGGAACCGCCGATCACCTTGCCGCGGGCACACTCGATCCGGCGCCCGTTCAGATTGGGTTCGGGTTCGGTGTCATACATCCAGTCGAACAGCCGATGCTGCATGAGCCGGCCCCAGCCGAGCGGGATCTGGATCCAGGCATTGTTGTCCCAGCCACCGGCTTCGAGGACAAGCACGCGCACGCCATGATCCTCGGTCAGCCGATTGGCGAGGCAACTGCCAGCCGAGCCGGCGCCGACGACGATGAAATCATAACATTGACCGTCCGGCATCGTTGCCCCCCAGATCAAGCAGGGGCCGTTGCCGCCTTGCTTCCTTTGCTGTTGGGCTGGCACACTCATGGATGGCGCCCAGGAACGCAAGCACGGAACGCAAGCAGGGAACGCAAGGGGGGGGGAGATTGCATGAGCGAGGTCGCCACGGCCGCAGCGGTGCCCGCAGCTGGCGGCAATGCGTTGCGCAAGGTGATCATCGGCGCATCGCTGGGCACCGCGTTTGAATGGTATGATTTCTTTCTCTACGCGTTTCTGGCTGTATTTTTCAGCGCCTTGTTCTTTCCGCGCGGCAATGAAACCGGCGCGCTGCTGGCAAGCCTGGCGACCTTCGGCGCCGGCTTCGTGGTGCGTCCTGTTGGCGCCCTGGTGTTTGGTCGGTTCGGCGACATGCTGGGGCGCAAAAGAACCTTCCTGATCACCATCATTCTGATGGGGGTGGGAACCTCGGCCATCGGCATGATCCCGAGCTTTGCGACGATCGGCTGGATGGCCCCGGCGCTGTTGGTTTTTCTTCGCCTGATCCAGGGATTTTCCTTGGGTGGCGAATATAGCGGTGCGGCGACCTATGCCATCGAACATGCCGATCGTGACCGGCGCGGCCGTCAGACCGGGTGGCTCCAGATCACGCCGAGCATTGGCCAGATCGGCGCCATCGGCACCATCCTGCTCTGCCGCAGCGTGCTGAGCGCGGAGGATTTCGCGCAATGGGGCTGGCGGATTCCGTTCCTGCTCTCACTGCCGTTTCTCGCATGCTCGATCTATATCCGGATGCAGCTCGAAGAATCTCCGGTGTTCCAGGAGATGAAGAACTCGAAACGACTTTCGACGGCACCGATTCGCGAGGCGTTGGGCAGCCTGACCAATCTGAAAATCATGCTGCCAGCCTTTGCGATTTGCGCCGCCGAGGGCGTCGCTCTGTATACCGGTCAGTTGCACGCCTTTTATTTCATCCAGACCGTCCTCAAGATCGACCCTGGCACCGCAAGCCTGTTGGAAGCGATCGTGATCGGGGCGGCTATTCCCGCAACCCTGCTGCTGGCCAGGCTGTCCGACCGGATCGGCCGAAAAAGGATATTGCTTGCCGGCGCCCTGCTGTCGGCGTTGACGACGTTTCCCTTGTTTCGAGCCCTCACGGCCTACGGCAACCCGGCGTTGGCGCGGTTCGACGCGACGACCACGATCGTGATCGCCGGCGCTGACTGCTCGGTGCCTTTGTTCAATTTTTTCAATGCGCCGCAAACGGTTTGCTCGCAGATGGCGGGATATCTCAACCGCCAGGGAGTCGACTACGTCATTGCCCCGCCGCAGGTGGCAGGCAATGTCACGCTGACAATCGGCGCCACCAGGCTCGATGGCTTCCAGCCGAATGCCGTCATGGCGGCACTGAAGGCGGCCGGATTTCCGGAAAAGGCTGATCCCAGCGAGGTGAATCGGCCGATGATCGTGCTGCTGCTGCTGATCGTGACGAGCTATGGCCTGATGCTGTGGGCGCCATTGTCGGCTTTTCTGGTCGAGCAGTTTCCGGCCCGGATACGCTATACATCGGTCTCGGTCACCGCCAATCTGGGCAGTGGCTGGTTCGGCGGCATGTCGCCCTTTCTTATCTCGGCATTATCATTACGAAATGGCAACATATATTATGGTCTGTGGTTTCCGGTCTGCGTGACGGCGATTGCGTGCGTCGTTGGCACATTGTTCGTGCGTGACCAGAACGGGCGCGACATCGGGCATCATTGATGCGCGATGCCTGATTCGAAGGTGACGCCGCAGCATGGTGCTTAAATGTCACAAAGAGGGATTGCCCGCGGCACTCTGCGGAGTCTAGGCTCGGTCGTGCGGGCGTTGGCCGATGGTAGGGGGTCCAAAAATGCTTGAAATGCCAATTGAAATGCCGATCGCGGATTTGCTGGAACGTGGCGAGTATCTTGCTCGCACCGGGCAGCGGGTCAGTGTTCTTTGGCAAAAGCCTGAGTCTCTGGCCTTTGTCGCGCGTGGGCGTGAATACCGCAGCGAATTTCACATCAATACCAGCGACGAACTGATGTTCATGATCAAAGGGCAGATGCAGCTGCATTATCGCCGACCCGACGGTACCGAAGATGTGGCGGTGTTGCGCGAGGGATCGGTGATCTATACGCCAAGCGGCGTGCCGCACTCTCCGCGCTTTCCGCCTGACGCGTTCCTGTTGGTCGTCGAGCGGCAACGAAGGGCTGGCGAGATCGACCGTTTCCATTGGTATTGCCCCAACTGCGACCATTTCCTGCATGAGGAAACTTTTGTCGTCGCGGATTATGGCGCGGACCCGGTGTCGCTGGCCTATCAGCGTTTCTTCGAAAGCAAGACATTCCGCACCTGCGATTCGTGCGGCCATGTCATGCCTGCGCCCTGAGCCAGGAGGTTTCATGCTGCCCCCCAGAATCAATGCGGAAGTCGTCACGCGCGCCATCGGTGCGTATGCCGATGCGGTGCAACCGCTGGATGAGCGCTGCGAGATCTATGAGGATCTGCTTGGCTTTGTGCCGCCACGGATCGAAGCTCGAATGCGCGTGACGGGTGCGCTTGATCCGACGCTGCTCGATCTGCAGGAGCGGATGCGCGAGCATGCGATGTATCCGGCATGTTTCGATACCAGGACCGCGCAGCTGATGCTGTTCGGGATGCTGCTGATGGATATGAGCGATGCCGCCGTTCTGCACGGCATCGCGGCCCGACGGGCGGGAGCTTCCTGGGAGGAGATGCAGGCGGTGGTCAGCTTGTGCTTTCTGTTTCGCGGCCTGTCGGCGGCCAATCGCGGCGCGGAACTGTTGGCCAACATCGCGGCGCGTGAAGAGACCGTGCCTGTCCCCTCGTCGCCAGGCTCGCGGTAGAATCAAAGGAACCATGATGCCAAAAGTGATCATCACCTCGCAGGCCGCGCCGACCACCGGCTTTACCGACAAGGCGACACCATCGCCATTGGCGCAGGCGATACGTGCGGGGGATTTCCTGTACCTGTCCGGCCAGGGCCCGCTTGATCCAACCACCAAGGAGGTTGTCGCCGGTGATATCCGCGATCAGACGCGGCAGACGATGGCCAATCTGACGGCGGTTCTTTCCGCTGGCGGCGCCACGCTGGCGCAGGTTGTGAACATGCGGGTTTGCCTGCGCGACACGGCCGATTTTCCGGCGTTCAATGAGGTGTTTCGCGACATCATGAATGGCGAGAAGGTGACGCGCACCTGCATCGGCGGCACACCGCACCGCAAGGGCGTGATGGTGGAGATCGATTGCGTGGCCTATCTGGGCTGATACACGATCGGGCCATCGCGCCATGACCGCATTTCTCAAAATCGACGCGGTCACCAAGTCCTATGGTGCGGGCCCGGCCGTGCGGTCCGCGCTGCGTGATGTATCGATCGATATTCAGCGGTCCGAGTTAGTCGCGATTCTCGGGCCGTCTGGCTGCGGGAAATCCACCTTCCTTCAAATCGTCGCGGGCCTGATCCCGCCCACCTCCGGCCAGGTGATGCTGGATGGCAAGCAGGTGAGCGCACCGCCGCGCGACATGGTTTATTTGTTTCAGCAATATACCAAATCATTGTTTCCCTGGCGCACGGTATTGCAAAACGTCGCGTTCCCGATGGAGATGCAGCGCACGGCATCGCAACGTTTGGTGCGCGCGCGGTGCCTGGAATATCTCGCCATGGTCGGTCTTGGCGGGTGCGAGGACCAATATCCCTGGCAATTGTCCGGAGGCATGCAGCAGCGCGTGGCAATCGCGCGCGCGCTGGCGGCCGAGCCCAGGGTTTTACTGATGGACGAACCGTTCAGCGCCGTTGATGCGCTGACCCGTCTGGAATTACAGAGCCTGGTTCTGGATATTTGGGCGCGCCAGCGCCTGACCGTGCTGCTGGTGACCCATGATGTGGATGAGGCCGTGTTCATGGCCGATCGCGTCGCGATGTTGAGCGCGCGTCCTTCGGTGGTTGCATCGATCACCGACATCGACCTGCCACGTCCGCGAGACACGATGGGCACGCGCGAGAGTGCCAGGTTTTTGTCCCTTCGGCACGGGCTGCTCGACACACTCCTGCACCCAACGGCACATGTCGTCGGCAATGTATAGAGCGGCAACCCGTCTGTTGCCTGGCCTCGCCTCGTTTGTGGTGGTGCTGGTGATCTGGGAATTGGCGGGGCGCTATCGCTATGTGAATCCGGTTCTGCTGCCGCCGCCATCGGTGATCGGTAGCACCCTGTGGGAGATCGTGCGGTCCGGTGCGTTGCTGGAGCCACTGGGCCAGACATTTCTGTTGCTGTTCGTGGGCTACGCGCTGGCCTGTCTGTTTGGCATCGCGCTCGGCCTGGTCATGGGGCGCAGCGAGGTGATCTATGGATTGCTGGAACCGCTGATCGAATTGCTTCGCCCGATCCCCAAAGCGGCGTTGGTGCCGCCTTTGTTCCTGTTTCTTGGTTTCGGGGCCACGATGAAAATCACCATCGTCGCCCTGGCCGCCTTTTTTCCCATTCTGATCGCGACCATCCAGGGCGTGCGGGGGGTGGATCGCGTGGCGATCGACACCGCCAGAACATTTGGCTGCACCGGGTTGGCGTTGAACTTGCGGATCATCCTGCCCGCATCGCTGCCAATGATCGCCACCGGCATGCGCGTGGGCCTGGGGCTTGGCCTGATCCTGGTGGTGTTGGCCGAGATGTTGGCCGGCGATGGCGGTGTCGGCTATCTGATCCTGGATATGCAACGATCGTTCGCGGTTCGGCAGATGTATGCCTGGATCGTGATCCTCGCGGCCGCCGGGTTGGCGATCAATGCGATATTCGTGTTTGTCGAGGCGAGGGCCATTCCGTGGCGCGCGAAATAGGCATGCTGATGGCACGACCAACCATGCCAGACGCTGCCGCCTGGTCGCGCATCGCGCGCACCCGTGCGAGCGGTTTCACGCTGGTCGTCGCGCTCCTGCTGGTATGGGAGG
>DAHWBL010000305.1 GCA_027323595.1 Acetobacteraceae bacterium
ATCGAGCAGATTTTCATCCACCAGCGCCAACTGCTCGAGCACGCCGGTGGCTTCCCAGATGCTGTACAGCTCGATCGAGGTCTTGATGTTGACTTCCCAGGCGGTGTCCATGGTGTGCAGGGTCGGCACCGGGATCGCCTGGCGCAGAAGCTTGAGCGGCGCGTCAACCTTGACCACGTTGGGGCCCCAGTCGGCGAACGCCTCCTTGGTGATCATGTTGGGCGCGAGCTGGTTGCCGGTGGAGATCACCTTCATCAGCACGCGCGAGAACGGCTTCAGCACGTCCCTGGCCGACTGCATGCCGTGCTTGATCGCGGTCTCGCGCAGGATCATCACGAGCCCGCCTGGGGAATTATGAAACGGGCACCGCGCGGCGCAGGTGTAGCACTGCGCGCAGGCCCAGATTTTCTCCTGCATCGCGTCGTGGATGCCGTCCAGATTCTCGGTCCAGAGCAACTGGACGATCTCGCGGGGCGAAAAATCGTAATAATGCGCCGAGGGACAGGTCGCGGTGCAGATGCCGCAATTCAGGCAGCCGAACAATTCGTGATCGAACAGCGGATGCGCCTTGATGTCGGCGAAAATCGCCTCCAGCTCGGCCTGCGGCGGCGCGCCGGGCGAAAACGGATCGTTGGTGGTCAGCGCCTGTGCCATGCCTGCACCCCCGGATTCAGTAGCTCAGCACACGCGTGTCGTCTTCCTCCATCACCCGTTCGATCACGTAGGCACCGCCGACGATGCCGGAACATTCCGGGATGAGATCCGCCTCGGTCATGTCGAACAGATCGAGATTGGGTGAGCAGCACAAAAACCGCACCCCGGCCTCGTGCGCATCCTTGATGAAATCATAGACGGTCTTGGGAGAGCCTGGCTTGACGGTGAGCTTTTCGGCCTCGCCGCGCTTCATCAAACGCCCCGATGTCGCGGTGCAGATCACCTCGACCTCATAATCCATCGCTGCGGCCACCGACGCCTGGAAGAACGGCGCGCCGAGTTCCTCGCCGTTGCGAGGGTCGGTGTTGACCATCATGATGACAAGCTTTTTCGCCACAAATCCCTCCCGTTCCCGCCCGTCGAGGGGCGCGATTAGGGTCAGATTAGCGGCAAATCGCGTCGGTCGCCAGAAATATATTCGGCTTCACGCATGTTTTCTGGGGCGCCGGGCGGGTGACGCGCCCGCCGTTGCCACCGGCGCGGGGCAATAAAGCCGGTACAGCAGCGCGAGCACCGAGGCCGCCTCGGCGCTGGCGATGCTGTAATAGATCATCCGCGAATCCCGCCGCGTCTGCACCAGTCCGGCCTCGCGCAGGCGTGCGAGCTGCTGCGACAAATGCGCCTGCGCGATGCCCAGCTCCTGCTCCAGCGCACCCACCGAGCGCTCACCCTCGACCAGATGGCACAGGATCAAGAGCCGATGCTGGTTGGCAAGGTCCTTGAGCAGCTTTGTTGCCTTGGAAACCTGCCGCGCCACCGCGCGCGGGTCGATGCCGCCATCGATCGGCAGGACCGGCGGCACGGATGCCTCTTTCTTATATGCAGAAACCGTCATATGATCTCCTTCGATAAGCAACGGTCCGGTGAGCATACCGCGGACCGACAATGGATAAGCCCGAACGCGCGGCCAGGCCAGCGTTCGGGCGAAGGGGGAGAAATGGCGCGTGCGTCATGGCGCGGGCATCAGCCCGGCAAAGCCGACCAGCCCGACCATGGTGCGGCTCAGCGCGTCCGCCAGCGCGCGCTGCACGAGGCCAAGTGCTGCCAGCCTCTCGGACAGACCATCGGGGCTTTCGTCGAACTCCATCACCAGGTCCTCCACCATCGCGCGTTTCATCCCCGGATGGCCGGAAAATCCCAACGCTCCAGTCCCGACCTGGAACAAAGCCGGCGCGCCCTCCTCGTCCTCGGCCAGGATCGTGGCACCCGGTGGCGGCAGCGCGCGATCTCGGCCATAGCGTACCAGCGGATACTGCTCCGGCAAATACCCGCCCAGCGCATCATCCACCAGCCGTCGCGCGCTGCCCACCACGAAGCGCAGGGGCGCAGCCTGCACGCCACCGCCGGCCGCCACCGCCAGGATCGCGCTGCCAAGCCCGGTGCCGATCACCGGCAGCCCGGCGGCCAGGAACCGCTCGGTGAGGCGCAGTTCCGCGCCCATGCTGGGCAGCAGATTGCCGCTCACCATGCCGAACGGCCCAGCGCCAAGCAGGATCAATGCCGACGCCCCGCCCGGTTCGGTCGGCAGGCCGCCGCCGGCCACGAACGGGCGATGATAGGTGAACCGGATCGCCCGGCTCTCGAAATGATCTTCCATCAGCCCGAGAAACTCGCCCTCGGTATGCTGCACCACGCAGATTTCGCGCATCGCGTTTCCACCTTTGCCGACACCCCTGCTATCATGCGGCCGCGCGGTCGCGCCACCACCACATACGCGCCGATCGGAGGCACCGCATGAGCTGGAACGACGACATCGCCGGCATCGAGGCGTTCGAGGATATCGCGCTGGACCGCGGCCTCGTCGAGGGGTTCGAGGCTGCGGCGCGAATCCATCCGTTGCCGCCGATGCGTGTGTTCACGCCGAGCTTCCGTGCCTTTGCCACCGAGGAAGTGCAAGGCTGTGGCAAGCAGAGTTTCCCCGCCTTCTCGGTCACCGGTGGCACATGCGCGCTGATGTGCGACCATTGCCAGGCGAAAATCCTGGAGCCGATGATCCCCGCGCGCGACCCCGCCGCGTTCGAGGCCACCGCGCGGGCGATGATCGCCACAGGTGGCATGCGCGGCTTTCTGCTGTCCGGCGGGTCGAACCGGCGCAACGAGGTTCCGTATGAGCGGTTCTATCCGGTGGTGGAGCGGCTGAAGCGCGATTTCCCGTTCCTCAGCATCGCGATCCATGCCGGCCTGCTCGACAGGGTTCGCGCCGGGCGCATGCAGGATGCCGGCGTGGATGTGGCGATGATGGATGTCATCGGCGCGCAACAGACCGTTCGCGAGGTCTATCATCTGGATCGCAGCGTCGCCGAGTTTGAAGACACGCTCGCCATCTTGTGCGAAACCAGCATGGCGGTGGTGCCGCATATCGTCATCGGGCTGCATTATGGCCGGCTGCTCGGCGAGCAGGAGGCGCTTGCGATGGTCGCGCGCCACCGGGTTGCCGCGCTGGTGCTGGTGGTGGTGATGCCCGAATACGCCAACGCCGCGACGCCGTTCGCGCTGGTGGCCCCCGAAGACGCCGCGGCGATCTTCCTCGCCGCCCGCCGCGTGCTGCCGCAGGTGCCGGTTCAGCTCGGCTGCGCGCGGCCCGGCGGGCGCCACAAACTGCTCACCGATGCCTACGCGACGATGGCCGGATTCGACGGAATTGCTTTTCCTGCCGAGGGAATCGTTGCCCTCGCGCGCGCCATCGGTCGCCCGGTGGAGCAGGCGCATTCATGTTGCGCGGTCGCTTTGCGCGGCCTGCGCGGCAATTGCGCGCGCGCCGCATGAGCGGCCAGGACGCGGACCTGCTGGTGATCGGGCTCGGGCCGGCCGGTGCGTCGGCCGCGGCCGCGGCTGCTGCTGCCGGCGCGCGGGTGATCGTGCTCGATGCGCGTCGCGCGCCTGGGTGGCCGGTGCAATGCGCCGAATTCGTGCCCGCCGCGCTGCTGGCCGAACTGCCCTGGCTCGACGAGGTTTCGGTCCAGCCGATCGCGCGCATGCGCAGCTTCGTCGGCCATGCCGCGCCCGAAATCACCCCGCATTTTCCCGGGCTGATGATCGATCGCGCGGCCTTTGATCGCCGCCTCGCCGACGCAGCCGCGACCGCCGGCGCGCGTCTGCTGACCCGACACCGCGTGGTTGCGATATTGCCCGACCAGGGCAGCGTCGTTACCGCCGACGGCACCACCTGGCGCGCCCGCGCGATCATCGGCGCGGATGGTCCACGCTCGGTGGTTGGCGCGGCGAGCGGGCGGATCAATCGCGAGCTGGTGGAGACCCGACAGCTCAGCATTGCGTTGCGATATCCGCATGATGCCACCGATATTTTTCTCTCCGCCGAATATCCTGGCGGCTATGGCTGGCTGTTTCCGAAGGGTGGCATGGCCAATCTCGGTCTTGGACTCGCCGCGGGCGCGCGCGCCCGGCTCAAGCCGTTGCTGTGTTCGCTGCATGCGCGCCTGGCCGGGCACGGCATGGTGGAGCGCGCGGCGGTCGGGCTTACCGGCGGCGCCATTCCGGTCGGCGGACGGTTGCCGGCGGTGGCGTTCGCGGGTGCGGTGCCGCTCGTTCTTGCTGGTGACGCCGCGGGACTTGCCAATCCGGTCACCGGTGCGGGGATCGCGAGCGCGGTGCAGTCCGGGCGGCTCGCCGGTGCGGCGGCCGCTGCCTGGCTTGGTGGAGATGGCGGCGCACTCGACGAACTTGCCGAGGAGACCGCCGCGCTGTTCGACGCTTCGCTCACCCGCGCGCATCACCGCCGCGCGACGCTGGCGGCCACCGCCCGGCTTGGCCATGCCGCGCTGCGGGAGGGATGGATCGC
>DAHWBL010000233.1 GCA_027323595.1 Acetobacteraceae bacterium
ATCACCGGCCCCCAGCGCGGGTCGCGGCGCGCGCCGACCACGAGTTCGAGCCCGCGCTCCACCATCGCCTCGACCAGAACACCCTCAAGCCGCAGCCCCGGCCGCGCCTGCTCGATGGCGGCCATCAGCCTTGCCCAGCCCACTCGCACCGCAGCCGCGTCCTTCAGGTCGAGAACAACACCGCCTGCATCGGTCTTGTGAATCAACGATTGCGCCTGCGCCTTCAGCACGACGGGAAACCCGATCTCGGCCGCCGTCGCCACCGCCTGTTCCACATCGTGCACGAGCCGGCCAGCGGGAACCGCAATTCCCGCGGCCGCCAGCAGCTTTTTGCCGACCCACTCGGTCTGCGTGCCCGCGGTCAGCAGCGGCAGATCCGCGATCGGATTTTCATGCACATCGCCAACCTCGCGCGCCACCGGTCGGGCCAGAACGTCGGCCAGCGCGCGCATGCTGCGGTCCGACGAGCGGGAGAAAACGATCTGATTGTCGCGTGCCTTTTGCACGAAACCCACATCCAGCGCCGAGCCATCACCCAGCACCGCGAGGATGATCGGCTTGGCGCTCGCGTGGCGCGCGCGTGCGATTTGTTCAATGTAGAGCGCCATCTTTTCGGGCGCGCCTGCGGGGATGGACATCACCACACCCGCGATCGACGGATCATCGAGCAGCGCCTGCAACCCGATCCCGACCAGCTCGGGCTGCCAGATCGGCTGCGTGCCAAGGTCCAGCGGATTGCGCGGCGCGATATGCGGGGGCATCCGCGGGCCGAGTTCGGCCACTGTTGTTGCCGCGAGCGGTGGCAGCGTGACACCGATATTTTCGCAAAAATCATGTGCTACGCTGCAAAATGCACCAGAGAACGTGAGTATACCCATGCCGCCTGGCGCCGGATCGCGGTAGCGCGCGAAAATCTCGCCAACGTCGAGCAACTCATCGAGGCTGTCGACCACCACCACGCCGGCGCGTTGGACCGCCGCGCGCATGACCGCATAATCGCCGGTCATCGCGCCGGTATGCGATTTGGCCGCCTCCTGCGCGCGCGTGCTCCTGCCCGGATGCAGCATGACGATCGGCTTGCCCGCCGCGCGCGCCTGCGCGGCGACAGCGAGAAACCTTCCAGGATCACGAATGGTCTCGGCATAGACGACGATGACGGTGGTCACGTCATCATCGACGAGGTAGCCGATGATGTCGGCGAGGCCGAGCGACATCTCATTTCCGGTGGTCACGTTGTACGACACCGCGACCCCGCGCGCATCAAGGCCAAGGCGCACATGGTTGGCAAGCCCACCGCTCTGCCCGACAATGCCGACCGCGCCACGAACACCTGGCGCCAGCCGCGGCACCCGCCCGACGGTGGCGAACGCGACGGTGAACCCCACGCGATGGTTCGCATATCCGATGCAGTTCGGGCCGAGCACTACCAGTGCGCTGTCGCGCACCATGCGGGCGATGCGGTCCTGCTCCCTGCCCTCCTCCTCGCCGGCCTCGGCGAACCCCGAGGCGATGACCACCGCCGCACCCACACCACGGGCCGCGCATCCGGCGAGCGCCTCGCCGACCCCTGATGCCGGCAGCGTCAACACCGCGACATCGACCCCCAGCGGCAGCGCCGAGAGATCAGGCTGGATCGTGAGTCCGTCGAGATCGCCGGCGGTCCTGCCGATCAGGTGGATGTCGCCGGCGAATTCGTTGACGCGCAGATTGCGAAGAACCGCGTATCCCGCCGTGCCTGGTCGCGCTGACATGCCAACGATGGCAATCGATTTCGGGGCGAACAAGCGCCCGATCGCCTGGGAACGCCCGGCCGCCAACGCGGTATCGTCGGTCATCGTCCGTCACCTTCTGGATTAACAATTATGTTGAATATATCTGGCGGCTTTATGCTCATCACTGCACGACAGCGGGCTGCATCGCCATCACGCAGACATCCTTGGCGGCCTTGCAGGCGGAATCGATGTGCTCGGCAACCGCGCGCGACGCGGCGGCTGGGTCCCTGGCACTCAACGCGCGCAGGATCGCCTGAAGCTCGCGCACCCGTGCCTGACCGCTCGACTGTTTCATGGCGACCGCGCGCAGCACATGGATTCGTGACAGCAGCGTCGATATCGTTTCGCTGAGCACACGATTGTTGCATCGCTGATAGACGATGCGAAAAAACTCGTAGATCACTTCCTGCTGCCAGGCGACATCGTGGGTGCCATCGGGTGCCTGGAGGCTGCGGATCGCGCTGCGCATCAGTTTCAGGTCTTCCTGCGTCGCGCAGGTCGCGAAGCGCTTCACCGCCTGCGTGGTCAGGATCGACCAGACCTCGTGGATATCATCGATGCTGCGTGCATCCAGCCGGGTGACGAAATGGCCGCGATTTGGCACGATATGGATCAGCTTTTCGGTGGCAAGGCACCGCAGCGCCTCGCGCAGCGACGATCGGCTGATGCCCATGCGAACACACAGCTCCGCCTCCGGCAGCCGCTCCCCCGGACGCAGATCACCGCGCATGATCGCCAGGCGCAGCTTGACGACGGCCTGGTCCAGCACGGTGACCGGTTCGACTCTGATGCTCATCTGAACTCCACGACCAGTTGGGATGCTCAACCGGGCGACCAGATGCATGGCCACGCCGAATGTGCGCCTTGCATCGGGCTTATATCCGCTGCTACGCTGCCCGACAAGTTGAATGACTGATTGTCTG
>DAHWBL010000294.1 GCA_027323595.1 Acetobacteraceae bacterium
GGCGAGGATGATGCGATGAGCGTGAAGGTGGCGCGCGCCGGGGTGCCGGCGCGGCTGGTGAACCGGCCGGCGCTGCATCTGCATCACCGCAGGCCGCGCGGGAAGGCGGCGGCGAATCCGCATTATCGCGACAATCTGGCGGTGCTCGCCGAGCTGCGCGCGCTGTCCGATGTCGCGCTCAAGCGCCTGTGCGAGGTCAGCGGCCAGCTCGCCGGCAACCAGCAGATGCACCGCCCGGCGGGCGAACGCGCATGAGCCGGGCCGAACCGGTGCGACTGATGGTCGGCACGCCCGCCTATGGCGGCATGGTGCATGTCGATTACCTGCGCTGCCTGTTTGATTTCATGCAAGCGGGCATTCGGTTTCAGATGAGCACGATCGGCAATGAGAGCCTGATCACGCGGGCGCGCAACTCCATCCTGGCGGCGTTTCACGCGCGGCCGGAATTGACCCATCTGCTGTTTCTGGATGCCGATGTGCATCTGCCGGCCGA
This sequence comes from Acetobacteraceae bacterium, assembly GCA_027323595.1. Classification (GTDB taxonomy): domain Bacteria; phylum Pseudomonadota; class Alphaproteobacteria; order Acetobacterales; family Acetobacteraceae; genus CAIVDX01. The sequence goes on from DAHWBL010000294.1 coordinate 494, forward strand.
GGGGCTGCGGCGCATGCTCGATGCCGACGTGCCGGTGATCGGCGCGCCGGTGGCGCTGAAGGCGCTGGCCGAGGATGGCAGCCGGATGTGGAATGTCGGAAGATCCTTGGGAACGCAGGGAATTCTTGTGAAGGTCGAGCATATCGGCACGGCCGCCTTGCTGCTGTCGCGGCAGGCCGTCAGCGCGCTGGTGCAGGATGCGATCAACGATGGACGCACCTATGCGCGCGCCGCGACCGCGCAGGGTGACATGGATGCCGACGTGCATTTCGACGTGTTCCGCGTCGGCGTCGATGACGGCGTCTATCTGTCGGAGGATTTCTGGGCCTGCCGGCGGCTGCGCGCGCTGTGGTTTGACGTGTGCGTCGATCCCGCCGTGGTGACGACGCATTATGGTGTGATGTCGGCCTGATCCGGCGGGCCCGCGCCGCTCAGGCGCCGCGCAGCCGGGTGGCGCTGACCAGCAGCGCGGCGAGCGTGATCGCCACCGACAGGTCAAGGCACAGGCTGGTGCCGGTGTCGGGATAAAGGGTGAAGGCGAGCGCGACCAGCGCGGCACCCGCGGTCTGGCCGAGCAGGCGGGCCATGGACAGCAGCCCGGCGGCACCGCCGGCGCGCGCGCGCGGCGCGGCGGTGATCATGGCGCGGTTGTTGGGGGACTGGAAAAACCCGAAACCGATGCCGGCCAGCGCCATCCGCCAGGCGATGTCGAGGTCGCTCGGGCTGGCCGGCATCAGCGCGAGGCCAAGCAGCCCGGCGGCGAAAATCGCGAGCCCGGCCGAGGACAGGATGCCCACCGGGTAGCGATCGGCCAGCCGTCCGGCGATCGGCGCGACCAGCATGATGCCGAGCGGCCAGGGCGTCATCAGCAGGCCGGAGGCGACCTCGCCGCGTCCCAGCGTGCGCTGGAAATAGAACGGCAGCGCAACGTAGCCGAGCGCCCAGCCGGTGAAGGCGGCCACCGAGGTCAGCGCCGACAGCGCGAAGATCGGGATGCGCAGCAGATCGATGGGCAGCAGCGGGGCGGAGCGCGACAACTGGCGCAGCCCCAGCGCGGTGCCGAAGCCGGCCGCCCCGATCAGCTCGATCGCCTGCCCCAGCCCCGCGCCGGGGCGGGCGAGATCATCCACCCCGATCAGCAGCAGCCCGAAGGTGGCGGCGTTAAGCAGCGCGCTGATCCAGTCAAAGGCCCGGCGCGCCGGCGGCACCACCGGCAGGGCAATCAGCGAGATCGCCAGCGCGATCACCCCGATCGGCAGATTGACCGCGAACAGCCACGGCCAGTGCGCCATCGACAGAATCGCCGCCGCCACGGTGGGGCCCGCGGCTGCGGCCAGCGCCACCACCATGGCGTTGATGCCCACCCCGCGGCCGAGCTCGGCGCGCGGATAGACGGTGCGGATCATCGCGGTGTTGATCGACAATATGCCCGCCGAGCCGGCGCCTTGCAGCATGCGCGCCCCGATCAGGGTGGGCAGGCTGGTGCTGAGCGCGCACAGGCCCGAGGCGAGGGTGAACACCAGCAGGCCCCAGCGATAAACCTTCTGGTAGCCATGGATTTCGCCCAGCGAGGCCATCGGCAGCAGGCAGATGGTCACCGCGAGCTGGTAGGAATTGACCACCCAGATCGAGCCGGCGTTGGACACCCCGAGTTCCACCGCGATGGTGGGCAGGGCGACGTTGGCGATGGCGCTGTCCATCACCGCCATGGTCACCGCCAGACAGATGGTGATGATCGCCAGGATGCGCTGCGGCATCTTGACGCCGTCGCCGAGCGGGGGCGGAGTGAACCAGGCTTGCATCGCGCAGTGTTTGGCGATCCATGCCGGGGGCTGCAAGGGGTGCGCGGGTCGGCGCTGGCCGGATGCATTTGGGGCTGGATTTTCGGCAAATTCCTCCGTATACGGAGTTTGTATCCGTCGCGGCGACCGTGGCGGTGGGGCGATAAGAATTTTGGGCAACGAAATCAGGGGAGATGTCGTCATGGACCAGGCGCAGCACAGCGGAGCTCCCGGCATTGCCGGGGCGGACGCCGATACCCGCGCGCAGCGGCAGGAATATTACGACAGCAAGCTGGCGCCGAACTCGATGGCGCCGCTGTGGGAAGTGCTGGGCGAGGTGGTGACGCAGCAGCCGCGGGTGACCGCGAAGCCGTTCATCTGGCATTGGGAAAAATCGCGTCCGCTGCTGATGGAAGCAGGCAAGCTGGTGACCGCCGAGGAGGCGGAGCGGCGGGTGCTGGTGCTGGAAAATCCCGCCTATGTCGGACAGACCCGCGCGACCAACACGCTCTATGGCGGGTTGCAGTTGGTGATGCCTGGCGAGATCGCGCCGGCGCACCGCCACACCCAGTCCGCGCTGCGCTTCGTGCTGGAGAGCAAGGGCGGCTATACCGCGGTGGGCGGCGAGAAAAGCACGATGATGCCAGGGGATTTCGTGATCACCCCGAGCTGGTCGTTTCACGACCATGGCAACACCACCGACGCGCCGATCATCTGGATGGATGTGCTCGACGTGCCGATGCTGACGTTTTTCGAAGCCGGCTTCGCCGAACATCACAACGACAAGACCCAGACCATCGCCCGCCCCGAGGGCGACGCGCTGGCGCGATTCGGCACCACCATGCTGCCGATCGATGGGTCCAGGCCGTATGGCGAGCTGAATTCGCCGGTGTTCAACTATCCGTTCGCCCGCACCCGCGCGGCGTTGGTGGCCACCGCCGCCGGCGCCCCGGCGGACCCGCATTGGGCGCACACGCTGCGTTATGTTAACCCCAACAATGGCGGCTGGGCGATCTCCACCATCGCGAGCTGGATGATGTTTCTGCCGAAGGGAAGCTCGACCCGGCCGATGCGCTCGACCGATGGGCTGATCTGCGCGGTCGCCGAGGGGCGCGGCGTGGCGGTGGCCGGCGACACCCGCATGGAGTTCGGCCCGCGCGACAGCTTCGTGCTGCCGAACTGGACCTGGCGGCGGTTCGAGGCGAAGGAGGATTGCTTCATCTTCTTCAGCTCCGATCGCGGCGTGCAGGAGCGCATGGGGATCTGGCGCGAGGAGCGCGCGGCCTGACCGCGCGCCACCCGTCTTTCGATTTCTGTCTGGATTTTTCGGTGGGTTTCGCATGCTGACCTTGCACGGCTATTTTCGTTCCTCGGCATCGTTTCGGGTGCGCATCGCGCTGAATCTGAAGGGCGTGGCGGCGGCGCACGTGTCGCACCATCTGCGCCGCAACGAGCAGCGCGCGCCCGCCTATCTGGCGCTCAACCCGCAGGGGCTGGTGCCCTCGTTGCAGACCGACGATGGCCAGGTGCTGGTGCAGTCGATGGCGATCATCGAGTATCTGGATGAGGTTTATCCCACGCCCGCGCTTCTGCCCGCCGACCCCGCCGGTCGCGCGCGCGCCCGCGCGCTGGCCGATATCATCGCCTGCGACATCCACCCGATCGATAATCTGCGTGTGCTGCGCTATCTTCGTGCCGAGATGGGCCAGGACGAGGCTTCGGTGCAGCGCTGGTACAATCACTGGATCACCGAGGGGTTCAACGCGCTCGAACCGATGCTCGCCGCCGGCCCGGCCGGGCGCTTCTGCCATGGCGACAGCCCCGGCATCGCCGATATCTGCCTGGTGCCGCAGGTGGTGAACTCGCGCAACTACAAGCTCGATTTGTCACCCTACCCGACGATTTCACGCATTTTCGAGGCGTGTCTCGCCCTGCCCGCCTTCGCCGACGCGATGCCCGAGCGGCAGCCGGACGCGGAATGACAACCAGCCAGATCGGAGCAGCAGGAATGGACATCGCGATCATCGGGGGCGGCATCGTCGGGCTGGGGCTGGCGATGAATTTGCACCAGCGCGGCATCGCCGCCACGGTCTATGAGGCGGCACCCGAGGTGAAGGAGCTGGGGGTGGGCATCACCGTGCTGCCGCACGCGATGAAGGAGCTGGCGGCGATCGGGTTGCAGCCGTTGCTGGAGCCGCAAGGCATCGTCAATGAATGGAGCTGCTTTTACACCCGCCACGGGCAACTGATCTATCGCGAGCCGCGCGGGCGGGCCGCCGGCTACGCCAATCCCGAGGTGGGCATGCATCGCGGCCGGCTGCACACCACCATGTGGCGCGCCGCAGTGGAGCGGCTGGGCGCTGGGCGTGTGCTGACCGACCATAAATGCACCGGCTTCAGCCAGGACGGACAGGTGGTGACGCTGGGTTTCGTGCGCAGCTCCGATGGCGCGGCGCTGCCGCCGGTGAAGGCCGATCTGGTGATCGCCTGCGACGGGGTGAATTCGGCGCTGCGCCGGCAG
>DAHWBL010000298.1 GCA_027323595.1 Acetobacteraceae bacterium
CTGGCCGGCGCGCGGCTGGGGCGAAAAACCCTGGTGCTGACGGGCGAGATTCTCGGCGGCCAGTTGCTGAGCATCGCCCGCGTCGATGGGTATCCGGGATTTCCCGAAGGCGTCGCGGGCTATGATCTGTGCCCGATGGCGCAGGAGCAGGCGGTGGCGTGCGGCGCGGAGCTGGCCGCCGAGCGGGTGCGGTCGCTGCGGCGCGCGGACGATGGGTGGCATCTGTTCGGCGAGGACGGCGGGGAGTTCGTGGCGCGCGCGGTGGTTTTGGCCACCGGCGCGCGGTTGCGCGAGCTGGGCGTGCCGGGCGAGGCGGCGCTGCGCGGCAAGGGGGTGAGCCATTGCGCGAGCTGCGACGGACCGCTGCTGCGCGGGCGCGTGGTGGCGGTGGTCGGCGGTGGCGATTCCGCGGCGCAGGAGGCCCTCACTCTGGCCGAGTTCGCCGCGCGGGTGATCCTGGTGCATCGCGGACCGGGCCTGTCGGCGCAGGCTTCCTATCGCGAGGCAGTGCGCGCGCACCCCAGGATCGAGACGCGGGCGGGCTGCGAGGTGAGCGAGATACTCGGGCAGGACGCCGTCACCGGGCTGCGGCTGCGCGACGCTGCGGGCGGGGTGAGCGACGTTGATGTGTTCGGCGTGTTTGCCTATACTGGGTTGCAGCCGATGGTTGATCTGGTCAAGGATATGCTCCAGGTCGGTCCGTCGGGCGGGGTGCCGACCGATGGGTGGATGCGCACCGATGTCGCCGGCCTGTTCGCCGCCGGCGCGGTGCGGCAGGGCTGGGCGGGACGTGCCGTTGCGTCAGCGGGAGAAGGTGCCACGGCCGCGATCGCCGCGGACCGTTATCTTCGTGACCTGGACTGAAGCGTTTGTCGAGACGAACGGGCTTGATACGGGAGAAGAACATGTCCAGCACGATGACGGTGCATGATCCGCGCGGCTATCCGCCCAAGGTGGTGGGCAAGCGCCTGGCATCGCGGCTTGAGGCGTTGGACGGGAAAATCCTGTATCTCGTCGATTGCCTGTTCGACAATTCCGAGCCGTTCATGGAGCAGATGCAAAGCTGGTTCGCGGCGCATCTGCCGGCGGTGACCACGCGCATCATCAAGCCGCGTGAAAGCTGGGTCGATGATCCGGCGATGCGGGCGACCATCACGGCGGACGGCGACGCGGCAATTCTGGGCGTCGGTTTATGAAGCACCTGTAGCCCGACGGTCGTCGGGCTTGGAATGGCGCTGGAGGAGGCGGGGGTTCCCACCGTCGCCGTCCATACGCACGTGTTTGCCCGCCTCGCCCGCGCGACCGCGCTTGCCAACGGCATGCCGCGCACGCGCCAGGCGTTCGTGCCGCAGCCGATCGTCGATCGTTCGCCCGCCGAGTTGCGCGCCTATATCGAAGGGATCGACCCGGTCTCGCGCCGCCCGTTCATGCAGGAGGTGATCGAGGGGCTCACCCAGCCGCTCAGCGCCGAGGACCTCAAGGGGGTGTCGTTCGAGCGTTCGACGCCGCGGTTGCTGGCGGCGGACACGCACGACGCGTTGCAGCAGCTGTTCGTCGACAATAACTGGACCGATTTCCTGCCGATCATCCTGCCGACCGAGGAGCGCGTGGCGGCGATGCTCGCGGGCACCAGCCACGCGCCCGACGAGGTGGTGGGCCGGCTCAGCCCGACCTCGTTCCGTGAGGAGTGGGAATTCACCGTCGAGAAGGTGGCGGTGAACGCGGTGATGGCCGGCGCGCGGCCGGAATATCTGCCGGTGATCCTGGCGATCGCGGCGAGCGGCATCACCGCGCGGTCCAGCAGCACCACCTCGATGACCTCGATCGCGGTGGTGAACGGGCCGATCCGTAACCAGATCGGAATGAATTGCGGCATCGGCGCGATGGGTCCGCACAACCATGCCAACGCCACCATCGGCCGCGCCTACTCGCTGCTGTCGCAAAATCTCCAGGGCGGGTCGGTGGCGGGTGAAACCTACATGGGCACGCTGGGCAACGGCCTTGCCTACAGCCCGTGCTTTGCCGAGAACGAGGAGCGCAGCCCCTGGCAGCCGCTGCATGTGGGCAAGGGCTTCAAGGCGGAGGACAGTGCCGTCAGCGTGTTTTTTGGCGCGCGCTACACCCAGGAAGGCTATGGCCCGCGCGAGACCTGGCAGGAGAAGATGCGCCGGTGCCTCAGTGCCGGCGCGCATTTTCCGCCGCTGCTGATCCTTGATCCGATCGTGGCGCGCGGCTTCGCCGACCATGGCATCACCACCAGCCAGCAGCTCATCGACTGGTGCGCCGCCAATGCGCTGTTGCCGGCACGCGAATATTGGGACGATCAATGGGTGCAGACGCTGTTGCGCCCGCTCGCGGTGGCCGGGGTGGAGCCCTATGCCACGCGGCTGGCGGCGCGCGACGACGAGATCGTGGCGATGTTCGAGGCACGCGAGATCCACGCGGGGGTGGTCGGCGGCGAGACCCAGGGGGCGTGGAAGATGATCGGCGCGCGGCATATGCGCACGGTGTCGATCGACGCCTGGCGCTGATCGGCGCGCGGGAAAGTTGCCTGCGCGGGCCGATGGATTTCAGATCGCTTCCTGTAGAATGCGCACCACGTCCTGTGGGCGGTCCACCATCGCGTCGTGGCCGCTGTCGATCTCGTATGTGCGCCATCCCGGGGTGGCGGAGAGGCGGTCGTAATTCGCCTTGAAGGTCGGCGAGTTGTAGAGCGTGGTTCTGGCATAGGCGCGCCTGGCGATGCGGCCATAGGCGCCGGTGACGTGCAGCTTTTGCGCATAGACGCCGTTGGGCTGCGGCGTGAGATGGGAATTGACCCAGTCCTGATCAGCGGCGTTGACCTTGAACGCGGCGGCCGGAGGGGCGGGCGTGGACAGGCCCGGCGCGTGGTGCAGCGTCGATATCTCACCCATCGACTGGCCATCGTCGGGAATATAGGCGTCCAGATAGACGATCGAGGAAATGCGGTCGGCGATCTGTTCGGCGACACCGGTGACCACCATCCCGCCATAGGAGTGGCCGCACAGAACGATGTTGTTCAGGTCTTCGAACTTCACGACATTGACGATGTCGGTGAGGTGGGTGGCAAGGGTGATGTCGGCCGACATCAGATGCGCGCGCTCGCCAAGCCCGGTCATGGTGGGGGTGAAGACACGGTGCCCGTTGGCGGTCAGGGCGTCCGACACGCGACGCCAGCACCAGCCGCCGTGCCATGAACCATGCACCAGCACGAAGGTGGCTTTTTGTTCGGCTGCGGATACGGTTTTGGTCGCCGCGACCGCCGCGAGCGCGCCCGCGGTGCCGGCGAAGGTGCGCCGGCGCGTGATTTTTCCAGATATATCCATCATATTTCTCCTTGCACTGTTCCCGTCGCGCCATTGGCGGTGGTGGTGTGGCTCACCTGTGCCATGCCGGCCGCCAGATGCAGCCCGCGTGTCTCGGGCAGCAGCAGGGTCGCCACGATGGCCACGGTGTAGCCGACCATGGAGACCGCGCCGATCGCCTCGGCGAGCCCACCGCGCGCGGCGATCAGCCCGACCAGCGCGACGCTGAAGGCGCCCATGCCCTTGCCGAAATTATATGCGAACGCCTGGCCCGCGCCGCGCACCGCGGTTGGGAACAGCTCGGTGAAATATGGGCCCAGCGTGCTGTAGCTGGCGCCCAGCGTGAACCCCAGCGGGGCGCTGAGAACCAGCAGCGCGGTGTCACCCAGCGGCAGGAACATGTAGCTTAGCGTCACCAGCCACGAGCAGACCGAGACCAGCAGGAAATTGCGGCGCCGGCCGATCAGGTCGGTCATGTAGGCGCTGCCGACGAAGCCGGCGAAGGAGCCGACCGTCAGCACGGTCATGTAGACGCCCACACCGGCCACCGAAAAATGCCGGGTGAGCCGCAGCAGGCTCGGCAGCCAGAAGATCACCGCGCCGCCCGCGCCGATCACGCCGAGCGCGAGCAGGGATGCAAGTGCGGTGGTGCGCAGGATTTCGCGCCCGAAGATGGCGAAGAAACCGGGGTTGGTTCCTGTGATTTGCTGGATTTTTCTGGTTTCCTTGAAGACGTCGGAATCGTCCAGCCGGCGCCGCAGCGCCAGGATCAGTAGCGCGGGGGTGACGCCGAACCACAGCAGCGCGCGCCAGGCATAGTCGGGCGGCAAATAGAGGAACGCGGCAGTCGAGAGCAGCGTCGCCGCGGTCCAGCCGACGCCGTAGCCGCTTTGCACGCAGCCCACGGCCTTGCCGCGATGCTCGGGGCGGATGATCTCGCCCATCAGCACCGCGCCGGCCGCCCATTCGCCGCCGAAGCCGAAGCCCTGCAACACCCGCAGCACAAGCATCTGCTCGTAATTTTGCGCGACGCCGGCGAGCCCGGTGAACAGCGCGAACCACAGCACCGTCGCCTGCATCATGCGCACCCGGCCGACCCGGTCGGCCAGCGTGCCGCAGACCCAGCCGCCGATGGCGGTGGCCGCCGAGGCGGCGGTTCCCAAAAACCCGGCCTGGGCACTGGTGATATGCCATGCGGTCATCAGCACCGGGATCAGGAAGCTGAAGATCTGCGCGTCCATCGCATCGACCGACCAGCCGCCGAAGCAGGCCCAGAAGGTGGTTTTTTCGCGTCCCGACAGAACCGAGTACCAGGCGAACATTCCGCTCTCCCGCGCGTGTTCGTTACGTTTTCGGCGTATGCGTGGCCCGCGCGCAGGCGGCGAGTTCCTCGTGACGGGCGAACCACACGTCGCGGCTTTTGCGGATGTGGGTCAGCACCTGGTCGAGGGCGGCGGTCATCAGCGGGCGGCCGCCGAAATGGCAATGCAGCGCCAGCACCAGCAGTGAGCCGGGTTCATGCCGATACAGATAGTCGAAGGTGTCACAATAGACTTCGACGAAGTCGCGCGGACTGGCGCGCAGCACGCGGTTGTCGGTGAACTCGGAGGTGGGGATGCCAACGATGGGGCCATGGGGGGTCTGCATCACGCGCGGCAG
>DAHWBL010000330.1 GCA_027323595.1 Acetobacteraceae bacterium
GGGAGCGGACCCAGGAGCCGAATCGGCTTAACTCCGCCTGTGCGCCGTTTTGGGTTTTGCGTCATCGATTATGCGAACTGCCTTGTTTAGGGGCATAGGCCCCTTCCGCGAGCGTTTAAGAATTTCTTTGGCCTGGACTACAAGCGCGCTCTTTTCCTCGGAAGAAAGCCTCAGTTGGCGTGCCCTACCGTTCAGCCTGACCGGCTGGCGTACGGCTAAGGTCAGAGGGTTCCCGTCCTTTACTGGTATCTGAATGGAGGGGGAAGGAACTTGGGCGCACCCGGATACTGTAGGATTATCGCCGTTGATACAGTTTAAGTCCACCAGCCAACTTCCGGGCTCGATCGGCTTCACAGACTGATATCCCCATATTGCCTTGGAGCCGGATTTGAAGTCGGAGGCGCCAAGACCGTGAACCGCCCCGGGTTTACCGGCAACAGAAGTTCGGCTCTCACGTACTTGCTTCAACGATCCCTCTGCGTCGGGGTCGAGTGGTGCGTCGTAAGCGTAAACAAATACAGAGCTGAAAAGCTTCGGGTTCTCACGGCACGCCGCCAGGAGAGTTCGCGCGGTCAGTGTCGCGTTCTGCTTGGGTCGACTCTTCCAAGCATCTTGCGCTTTCCGCAATGCCTCGGCCGTAATACGTTTCGTTTCCTGGTCACACCAGATTTCTTCGAACAGAGCAGTGGTGGTATTCACCAAGGCCGGATCGTCACTCAGGATATTCGCTTCTATCCAGCCTTTTAGTGCCTGACCCTCAATCGTAACCCCATTTGTCGACGCATTCGACGAACCCACGATACTAAATTGTTTGGTGGCATAAATCTTTGCGTGCAAACGCGAGTGAGTGCGAACTTCGACAGAAGGTAGCTTCTTAAGATCGGCAATAACATCTGGATTGCAGGCACTGGACCCAAGATTGCAGATTATCCTGACGTTTTGGTTATTTCCCAGGCCGAGCGATTTGATAGCGCCCTTCCCCCAGAACGGTACCGCAATCACGACTTGTTCAGCGGTCCTTTTCCTGCGACGGAACTCTTGTGCCACCTCGTACTCTCGTAAAAGCTTCAACATGTCGGACGCAACCCTTTGTTTTGTTAGAAATCAATAAAACTTACGAAGAACCAATGAAACAAGAATCAATATAGCTCTGTCAATGAAAATGCATGGAAAAATCAAAACTTCGCCAATAACATGACTATTTCTGGCACTTGCAAGGTGATCCGCGAGACCTGCTCCCCACGCCTCACCAGCGTTCAAACTGAGACACAAGCTCCGGTCTGGACAAGCGTGCCGCGCCCGCGAACAGTGCTGCGCATGACCGACGCCACACCGGCCCCAACGCACGCTGATTCCGCCGGCATCCATGCCGATCGCGTCATCGACGAGGCCCGCGTGCGCGCCCTGCCGCTGCTGGTGGCGCTGCTGTGCGGCCTGGTGCTCGCGGTGGACGGCTTCGACACCCAGGCGATCGGCTTCGTCGCCCCGCAGCTCACCAGGCTGTGGCACATCCCGCCGGCGCAGCTGGGCTATCTGTTCAGCTCCGCTCTGGTCGGGCTGATGATCGGCTATCTGCTGATCTCCCCGCTCGCCGGCCGGTTCGGGCCAAAGCGCGTGTGCATCGCCTGCGTCGCCGGCTTTGGCCTGCTCAGCATGCTCACCATCACCGCGCGCGGCCCCTATGAGCTGATGCTGTATCGGCTGATCACCGGCATCGGGCTGGGCGGCGCGCTGCCGCCAGCCGTCGCGCTGTGCGGCGAGTTCGCCCCGCGCCGGCTGCGATCGAGCTTCATCACCTTCATGTATTGCGGCCTCAGCCTGGGACAGATCGCCGCCGGCTTCGCCACCATCTGGCTGCTCGCCGCGCACGGCTGGCAGGCGGTGCTGCTGCTCGGTGGGGTGTTGCCGCTGCTGCTCGCGGTGGTGTTGTGGAAATGGCTGCCGGAATCGATCGAGTTTCAAATTCGTCAGCGCCACCCACAGCCCCGCCTGCGCGCCGTGCTGGAGCGCATCGCACCCGGGTTCGACCCCACCGGGCGCGCCCCCATCACCGCCTCGCACGGCGCGCGCGCCGGTGCTTCGGTCGGCATGCTTTTCGCCGGCCGTCGCGGCTTTGGAACCTTGATGTTCTGGACGGCACTTTTCATGAATCTCGCGGTCCTGTTCTTCGTCCAGAACTGGCTGCCGACAATTTTCCGCGATCTGGGCTGGTCGCAGAACGCGGCGATCTCGGCAACCTCGCTGTCGCTGTCAGGCGGGCTTCTCGCGGCGGTGACGATGGGCCCGCTGATGGACCGTTTCGGCGCCTATCGTGTGCTCGCCGGGCTGTTCGTCGCCGGCGGGCTGTTCGTCGGCGGCATCGGCGGTGCCCAGGCCGGGGCGCATGGGCTCATGCTCGGCATCGGCTTCTGCATGGGGTTCTGCGTCAGCGGCATCCAGAAATGCGCCAACGCCCTCGCGGTCTATTTTTATCCGGTCTCGCTGCGCGCCACCGGCCTGGGCTGGGGCCTGGGCATCGGTCGCGCCGGGGCGATCATCGGCCCGGCACTCGCCGGCAATCTGTTCGCCCTCGGCTGGGGCGTGCCATGGGTGTTCGCCTTGTTCACTTTGCCGATGTTCGTTGGTGCGGCGGCCATGTTGGCGATGGCGCGGCGCCAGAGCAACATCGCCCGGATCGGAATCGGTCCGGGGGATGAAGTTGCTCGCTCATCATAAGGCTGGAGCGGTTTCACCGCGTCGATGCCGATGACGGTCAGAGTGAAACCGCTTTAGCGCGGCGGCAGTGCTGCGGCATCAACCCCGTCGAGCGCCTCGGTCAAGGCCACCACATAGCGGTCATGGTTGGCGGCCAGCCGCTCGGCCGGCCCGCCGATGCCAAGCCCCAGGCCGCGATGGCCCGGCGGTCCGCCGATCAGCCCCCACAGCATGCCCCCGCCCGGATGGCCCGGATGCATCGCCGCCGGATAGGAGCGCGCATCGGTCGCCAAAATCCGCAGTCCGGCACAGGCAGTGATCCGATCGGCCACGAACGCCTCGGCGAGCGCGCCCGCCGGCACCAGCCCGGCTGCGACGCTGCGGGCAAGCGTGCGCGCGGGGTCGGCGCCGCGCCGCGCCAGAAACATCCAGCCCAGCCCCAGATTGACCGACGCAAGCCTGGTGCCCGGCGGCGTCCATAGCTGCATGCCGTGGCTGGAGCGCAGCGCGGCGAGATAATCCACCACCAAATCCTCGTCGGCGGCGAGCACCACCAGTTCGCCGGTGGTCTGTTGCAGGGTCTGCATCGCGCGCGCCACCGGCCCGCTCTCGAAGCGCGCGCCGGGAATCCAGCCGGCCAGATGCGCCAGCCGCTCGGTCGGAAAATAACAATGGGTGGCGGCATCAACGCTCAGATACCCGCGCGCGGCCATGGTCCGCAGCAGCCCGGTGGCCGAGGATGGCGGCAGGCCCAGCGCCGTTGCGATCTGCTTCAGCCGCAGCGGCGCGCGACGCTCGGCGAACAGTTCCAGAATCTCGAACACCCGCAGCGCGGATTTCACCCCCGGCTCACCCGGCGCCTCCATCACCGACGCCTCCATCAGCGGCGCATCCATCAATGCTCGGGTCGGCGCACGCGCCTGGCCAGATCAGGGATCAGCCGGGTCGCCACCGCGTCGCCCAGCATCTGCCGCGCCGCCGGACCCACCGCGCGCACCGCGCCGACATAGGCGGCAACCTCGTCGGCCGCGCGCACCGCCTGCGGATAATCGGTGGCAAACACCACCTGGCTCGGCGCCACCTCGGCCAGGCCAAAGCGCACCCATTCCGCCCCCCATGCGGCGGCATTGTCGGGCCCTGCCCAGCCGGCGCAATCGTAAAAAAGCCTTTGCTCCAGATAATAATCCATCGGCCGCGCCGGCGCGCGCCCATGCCGCGGCAGCCCCGCGGTGCCCCATTTTTCATGCTGGGCAAACCCGCGCAGCCGCCCCAGATAGCGCCCGATGCCGCCGGAGAAATGCGAAAACTGGATGCGCAGATCAGGGAATTTGTCGAGCAGCCCGGACTGGATGACGCGCAGCGTGGCCACCATCAGGCTGAATTCCCAGCCCACCATGCGGCCCAGATCGTCGGCATCCATCCGGTCCCAGTTGATCACCGCGGGCAGCGGATGGACGAACACATACAGATCAAGCTCCTGGCAGGCCCGCCAGAACGGCTCCAGCGCCGCGTCATCGAGCCCCCTGCCCTGCAACTCCGAGCCGATCACCACACCGGGAAAATCCAGCTCCAACCGGCATCGTTTCAATTCCGCCGCCGCCGCCACCGGGTCGAGCGCGGGCACGTGCGCAAGCCCGATGAAGCGGCCTGGATGGGCGCGCACGAGGCCGGCGATGTCGTCATTGATCAGCCGGCAGATGCCGATGTCGGGCTGGTCGAACCCCGCGCCGCAGGACAGCACCATGGCATCGATGCCGGCGGCATCCATCACCGCCAGATGCGCATCTGGCTGCGACAGCAACGGATTGAGGAAATAACACGGGTTGCCGCGCGCATCGAGCAGCACCGACGCCTCGGTGCGCCGGTTCAGCGCCGCGGGCGTGTAATGAACCTGAAAATCGACCAGCTTCGCGCCCGCCATCGCCTCAGCCTCCGCGCGCGCGCAGCAGCCGCGCCGCCGACACCGCGAAATAGGTCAGCACCCCGTCCGCCCCGGCGCGCTTGAAGCCGAGCAGCGATTCCAGCATCGCCCGGTCATGGTCGATCCAGCCATTGTTGCTCGCCGCCATGATCATCGAATATTCGCCCGACACCTGATAGGCATAGGTCGGCACCGCGAAACGATCCTTCACCCGCCGCACGATATCCAGATACGGCATGCCCGGCTTCACCATCACCATGTCCGCGCCCTCGGCCAGATCGAGCGCCACCTCGCGCAGCGCCTCGTCGGAATTGGCCGGGTCCATCTGATAGGTTTTCTTGTCACCCCCGGCGAGCGCGGTGCCGGATCCCAGCGCGTCGCGAAACGGGCCATAGAACGCCGAGGCATATTTCGCCGCATAGCTCATGATCCGCGTATGGATCAGCCCCGCATCGTCCAGCGCCGCGCGGATCGCGCCCACCCGCCCGTCCATCATGTCCGACGGCGCGATCACATCCACCCCCGCCCGCGCCTGGCTGACCGCCTGGCGCACCAGGATCGCCAACGTGTCGTCATTGGCGACGTAGCCGTCGCGGATCACCCCGTCATGGCCATGATCGGTGTAGGGATCGAGTGCCACATCGCCGACCACGCCCATGTCGGGAAACGCCCGCTTCAGGATGCGCGTGGCCGCGCAGATCAGATTGTCCGGGTTGGTCGCCTCGCTGCCCTCGGAATCCTTCTTGTCCGCCGGTGTGGCCGGAAACAGCGCGACCGCCGGAATGCCAAGCTCGGCCGCCGGTGCCACATGCGCCTCCAGCCGGTCCAGGCTGACCCGCGCCACCCCGGGCATCGCCGCCACCGGCACGTTCTGCCCGTGGCCCTCGATGACGAAGATCGGCCAGATCAGATCATCCACCGACAGCCGGTTCTCGGCGACCAGCCGGCGGGTCCAGCCATCGAGCCGGTTGCGGCGCATCCGGGTGGTCGGAAAGGCGGCGTGCATCGTCTCGCTCCTGGTCCATGCGGCAGACGCATTCCTATACCTCGTTCCGCCGATGAGGGTCCATCGGCGGCGGACTTTCCGGCCCGCCCCGCGCGGTGCTAGAGCATCGCCATGAATTCCCCCCAAGCCGCCCCCTTCACCCTCGGCGCCGGCCTGCCGATCGCGCTCGGCGCCGATCATGCGGGCGTCGCGCTGAAGGACCGTCTGGCCGCCGCCCTGGTGGCGTCTGGCCGCGAGGTGCTCGATCTGGGCACCAACGGCACCGCCAGCGTCGATTACCCCGATTTCGGCCACGCCGTGGCGCGCGCCCTGCTGGATGGCCGCGCCGGTGCCGGCATCCTGGTGTGCGGCAGCGGCATCGGCATGTCGATCACCGCCAACCGCCATCACGGCATCCGCTGCGCGCTCGCCCACGACGTCACCACCGCCCGGCTCGCGCGCCAGCACAACGACGCCAACATCCTCGCCCTGGGCGAACGCGTGATCGGCATCGAGGTCGCGCTGGAAGCCATGGCGGTTTTTCTGGTCACCCCGTTCGAGGGCGGCCGGCACGCCCGCCGGATCGGGCGGATCGACGCCGCGGACGCACAAGGAAGCACCCCATGAACGACCACCCCACCGCCACCATGCACGATTTCTTCACCGCGCCGCTCTCCGTCACCGACCCCGAGCTCGCCGCCGCCCTTGGCGCGGAGCTGGTGCGCCAGCAGGACGGCATCGAGCTGATCGCCAGCGAGAACCTGGTCTCCGCCGCGGTGCTGGAGGCGCAGGGCAGCGTGCTGACCAACAAATACGCCGAAGGCTATCCGGGCCGGCGCTATTACGGCGGCTGCGTCGAGGTGGACAAGGCCGAGGCCCTGGCCATCGCGCGCGCCTGCCAGTTGTTCGGCTGCTCCTTCGCCAACGTGCAGCCCCACTCGGGCGCGCAGGCGAATCAGGCCGTCTATCTGGCGCTGCTCAGCCCCGGCGACACCATCCTGGGCATGAGTCTGGCCGCCGGCGGGCATCTCACCCACGGTGCCGGCGTCAACCAGTCCGGCAAATGGTTCAACGCCGTGCAATACGGCGTCCGCCGCGAGGACGGCCGGCTCGACTATGAGGAGCTGGAGCGCCTCGCCCACCAGCACCACCCCAAACTGATCATCGCCGGCGGCTCGGCCTATCCGCGCTTCATCGATTTCCCCCGCATCCGCGCGGTGGCGGACGCGGTGGGCGCGCTGTTCATGGTGGACATGGCCCATTTCGCCGGCCTGGTCGCCGCCGGCCTGTTCCCCAGCCCGCTGCCGCACGCCCACGTGGTCACCACCACCACCCACAAAACCCTGCGCGGCCCGCGCGGCGGCATGATCCTGTCCAACGACCCCGAGCTCGGCAAAAAAATCAACTCCGCGGTGTTCCCCGGCCTGCAGGGCGGACCGCTGATGCATGTCATCGCCGGCAAGGCAGCCGCGTTCGGCGAGGCGCTGCGGCCCGAATTCAACCTCTATCAGCGCGCCGTGCAGGAAAACGCCCGCGTGCTGGCCGCCACCCTCGCCGAACGCGGCCTGAACATCGTCACCGGCGGCACCGACAGCCATCTGCTGCTGGTCGATCTGCGTCCCAAGCGCGTCACCGGCCGCGCCGCCGAACAAAGCCTCGAACGCGCGCACATGACCGCCAACAAGAACGCCATCCCGTTCGACCCCGAAAAGCCGATGATCACCTCGGGCATCCGCCTGGGCTCCCCCGCCGCCACCAGCCGCGGCTTCGGCGCCACCGAATTCCGCCAGATCGGCGAGATGATCGACGATGTGCTGGAAGGGCTCGCCCGCTCCAACGACGCCACCAACACCGCCGCCGAGGCCGCGGTCGGCGCACGGGTCCAGGCGCTGTGCGCGCGCTTTCCGATCTATCCTGGGAGGTAGCGCCCGCTCAATAGCGGATGCGAAACGCCCGCGACAGGTTCTGGTCGTGCGGGAACAGCCCCAATATGTAGGTCCGGTAATCCACCTGCACCCGCACCGCCATCAGGCTGACGCTCAACATCTCGAGCGCCGCCGGGTCGCCGCACGGCATCGCCGCGTCGCTGCCCGGCGACAGCCGGCCGATCTCGGCGACATGATATTCCGGCGGCGGCGGATCCATCGCGGTCCCCCCGCTCACCACCACCTGGTCGACGACGCACGACCAGCCGATATCGCGAAAACCGAACAGGCTGCTGTTGTCGGTCAGCCGCGCGCCGAACGCGAGCGGGCGCGACGCGGTGCCAGGCACCAGCACCAGCGTCGGGTTGAGCTGGCGCGAGGTGTCCACCACCAGGAACAGCGCCACCGCCGCCACCGCCACCGCGATCGCCAGCACCGGCCCGACCCGCCGCCAGCCACGCTGCCACACCGGCACGCGGGCCTCGATCACGGCCGCCAGCGCCACCGGATCGCCGCTCATCAGCGCCGCCATCTTTTCGCGCCGCAGCCGCGCCTTCTCCTCGACGATGCGCGACAGATTGCGATCCTTGGTGTCACCGCGCAGCTCCGCGAGATCGTCGAGCTGCGCCTGCGCCTGCGCCAGCTGGTCGACCGACAGCCCCGCATGGGTGTCGTCAGCGCGGTTACGATCCAGCCAGGACACCATCCAACTCCTCATTGCGGCGCACCAAAACATCCCGGTATGCGCCCGTCCCCGCAGTAAACATTACCAAGGAGTAAATCAATCATAACATCGCCGCCGGATGGTGGCGCAGCAGAAAATCCCGCACTCGCGCAATGCTCGGCCCATCCATCAGCGCCGGCGCGTGCCCCGCACCGGCCACCTCCATCGCCTCCGCCCCATCCGCGACCATCCGCGCCACCACGCCCGGCGCCAGCAGATCGCTCGTCGCCCCGCGAATCGCCAGCACCGGCAGCCGCAGCGCCGCCCAGACCGGCCACATATCGACGTCGGCGGGCGCGCCACCAAACGCCAGCCCGATCGCCGGGTCGTAATTCAACGCCAGCCCCCCCTCGGGCAACACCCGCGCCGAGGTCGCCGCCATCTGCGCCCATTGCGCGTCGCTCAGCGGGCCGAACGGCGCGTGGATCACCCGCAGATGCCGCTCCAGCGCCGCCAGATCATCAAAGCGCGGGGTCAGCGCCAGATACGCCCCGATTCGCGCCAATGCCGCCGCCGGCAGTTCCGGCCCGACATCGTTCAGCACCAGCGCGCCCACCGGTGCCGCCGCCGCCGCCGCCGTCAGCATCCCGCAGATGCCGCCCAGCGAGGTGCCCACCCACGCCACCTTCCGGCCGACCCGCGCCAGCAGATGCGACAAGGCCTGCACATAGCTCAGCGGCTGATACAGCGCCGGATCGGCGAGCCAGTCCGACGCGCCGCGCCCCGGCAGGTCCGGGCACAGCACGAAATACCGGTCCGCCAGCGCGCCGGCCAGCACATCGAAATCCCGCCCGTTGCGGGTCAGCCCATGCACGCACAGCACCGCCGCCGCCGCCGGATCGCCGTGGCACCACACCGTCATCCGATGAAACGCGCCGCCGAGCAGATACGGCACCACCAGGCGGGACGGCTCCATCAGACGATGCCGTCCTGCCGCAGCCGCGCGATCTCGGACGCCGAAAACCCCAGCTCGTCCAGCACCTCGTCGCTGTGCTGGCCAAGCGTGGGCGGCGCCAGCCGATACTGCACCGGCGTCGCCGACAGCCGCACCGGGTTCGCCACCACCTGCACCTCGCTGCCATCGTCGCGGACCATCCGCACCACCGTCTCGCGCGCCCGCACCTGCGGATCGGCGAACGCCTGCGCCACCGTGTTGATCGGCCCGCAGCCGATGCTGGCCGCCTCCAGCCGCTCCACCCACCAGCCGGTGGTCTGGGTGCGCATGATCGCCGCGAAGGTCTCGGTCACCTCCGCGCGATTGGCCACCCGCGCGGCGTTGGTCACATAGCGCGCATCCGCCAGCAGATGTTCATGCCCAAAGGTGGTGCAGAACCGCGCGAAGGTCGCGTCATTGCCCACCGACAGCACGATATGCCCGTCCGCGGTGGCGAACACCTGATAGGGCACGATGTTGGGATGGTCGTTGCCCAGCCTGGGCGGATTCTGCCCGGTGGCCAGATAATTCATCGCCTGATTGGCCATCCACGCGATCGAGCTGTCCAGCATGCCGATATCGATCTGCTGGCCCTGCCCGGTCGCCTCGCGGTGGCGCAGCGCCGCCAGAATGCCGATGCACCCATACAGCCCGGCGAACATGTCCGCGATCGACACGCCGACCTTCTGCGGCATGCCGCCAGGGTCGCCGGTCAGGCTCATCACCCCGCCCATCGCCTGGATCAGCGCGTCATAGCCAGGTCGCGGCGCATAGGGCCCGGTCTGGCCGAAGCCGGTGATCGAGCAATAGATCAGGCCGGGAAACTCCGCATGCAGCTGCGCGAACCCCAGCCCGTATTTCGCCAGCGCGCCAACCTTGAAATTCTCCGCCAGAATATCGGACCGCGCGATCAGCCGCCGCGCGATCGCCTGCCCCTCGGGCTTGCCGATATCGAGCGTGAGCGAGCGCTTGTTGCGGTTCGCGCCGGTGAAATACGCACTTTCCTTCGTCCCCTCCATATAAGGCGGGGCAAAGCCGCGGGTGTCGTCGCCGCTGCCTGGCCGCTCGATCTTGATCACGTCGGCCCCCAGGTCGGCCAGCATCTGCACGCAGCTCGGCCCGGCGAGCACGCGGGTCAGATCAAAAATCTTGACGCCCGCGAGCGGGCCGGTTGGCTCTTGCATTCGCACTCCGGATCGGGTCTTGCAGACCTCGGCAAACAGTGCGCCGCTTATAGTGCGGCTTCGGGAAGGGACCAACATGCCTAACGACACCACCGCCGACGCCATCACCGCCGACACCATCGTTCTCGACCCGCATGCCCTCGCCCGCGCGCTGTCCGGGCAGCATTTCATCGGCGGCAAACTCACCCCGTCATCGTCGGGCCGCACCTTCGCGGTGGTCAATCCGGCCACCCTCGCGCCGATCGCCACCGCCGCGGACGGCGACGCCACCGACGTTGACCTCGCCGTGCGCGACGCCGACGCCGCCCAGCGCGCCTGGGCCCGCACCCCCGCCCGCAAGCGGGGCGAGGCGGTGGCCGCGTGTGCCGCCATCATCGCCGATCACGTCGAGGAGATCGCCCGGCTCATCGCGCTGGAAACCGGCAAGGCGCTGCGCACCGAAAGCCGGGTGGAAGCCAACACCGTCGCCGACGTCCTGCGCTTTTATGGCGGCCTCGGCGGCGAGCTGAAAGGCGAGAGCGTGCCGTTCGCGCCCGACGTGCTGTCGGTGACGGTGCGCGAGCCGCTCGGCGTGGTCGGCGCCATCATCCCGTGGAACGTGCCGCTGCTGCTGATGGCGCTGAAAATCGCCCCCGCACTGGTCGCCGGCAACACCGTGGTGGTGAAATCCGCCGAGGAAGCGCCGCTCGCGGTGCTGCGCATCTGCCAGTTGATGGGCCGCGTGCTGCCGCCTGGCTGCTTCAACATCCTGTCCGGCTTCGGCCCCGAATGTGGCGCCCCGCTGGTCGAGCATCCGCTGGTGCGCAAGCTCACCTTCACCGGCTCGGTGCCGGTCGGGCGCATCGTCTCGGTGGCGGCGGCGAAAAAGCTGATCCCGGTCACGCTGGAGCTGGGCGGCAAGAGCCCGATGCTGATTTTCGCTGATTGCGACTTCGAAAAAACCGTTGCCGGCGCGCTCACCTCGATGCGCTTCACCCGCCAGGGCCAAAGCTGCACGGCGGCCAGCCGCATCTATGTCGAACGCCCCATTTTCGATCGTTTCGTCGCCGCGATGGCCGAGCGCGTGGACGCGATGGTGATGGGCGACCCGCTGGACGAAGCCACCGACATCGGCACCATCATCAGCAAAGAACAGATGGACCGCGTGCAGGGCTTCATCACCGAGGGCCTGGCAACGCCGGGTGCCACCGGCCGCGCCTGCTCGGCGATGCCCAAAGATGCAGCCCTGGCCGGCTATTTCATCCGCCCGCACATCTTCACCGGCCTGCCCGCCAACTCCCGCCTGATCACCGAGGAAATCTTCGGCACGGTCACCGTGGTATTGCCCTTCGACGACGCCGAACAGGCGCTGGCGGCGGCCAACGACAGCGAATACGGCCTCGCCGCCTCGGTCTGGACCAACGACCTCAAACGCGCGATGTCCCTCGCCCACCGCCTGGAAGCCGGCCTGGTCCAGGTGAACCAGAACCTGGTGGTGCAGGCGAACCTCTCCTACGGCGGCGTAAAAAGCTCCGGCCTGGGCAAGGAAGCCAGCCTCGAATCGATGCTGGAACATTTCACCCACAAAAAAACAATCATGGTGAACTACGCATGAGCCCTGCCTGCCTCGCGCTTGAATGCGACTCGGGCGCGGACGCATGGTCTCGTGATGAATCTTGATTTGATCCCCGCCGAGCTGCTTGAATTCTACGAATTCGACGAGTGGCGAAATGCCATAGCGATCATGTCGGCCGCCTATCCCCTGGAGTGGCGGGAGTCGAGGATTACTACGCCAAAAACGAACGGGGACGCTGGACCGGACGGGGAGCCGAAGCCTTGGGATTGTCCGGCCCGGTTCAAAAGGAAGAGTTCCAGGATCTCGCGTTCGGGTTCGACCCGAAGACCGGAAAGGCCTTGGTCCAGCACGCCGGGGAAGGCCATCGCTCGGGGTGGGATCTGACCTTTTCCGCCCCCAAGTCCGTCTCCGTGGCGTGGGCACTGGGGGACGACGCCACCCGATCCAAAATTGCGGCGGCGCACGATCGGGCCGTGGAAGCGGCGCTCTTCTATATGGAACGTCATGCGTCGTTTTGCCGGACGGGACATGGGGGAAAAGACGAGATTCCTTCGGATCTGACCTGTGCGGTTTACCGGCATTACACGAGCCGGGAGCAGGATCCCCAGATCCACAGCCATGCCTTTGTCTTCAACGTGGGAGTGGGGGAGGACGGAAAGACCCGAACCCTGGAGGGATCCCATTTCTTCGAATGGAAGATGGCGGGCGGAGCGGCCTACCGGGTGGCATTGGCGAAGGAAATGCAAACGCTGGGATTCACCGTTCTCCGCGATGGGAAAAGTTTCCGTCTGAAGGAGATCGAGCGGGGCCTCGAGGTCCTCTTCTCGACTCGGCGAAACCAGATCGAGAGGGCCCTCGCAGAACGGGGCTCCTCCGGGTCAAAGGCGTCCGAGGTGGCCACCCTTGCCACACGGAAAGGGAAAAAGGAACGGGATCCCGAAGAATTGCGGAAGGAATGGCAGGACCGGGCCGAGCGATACCGCAGGGAGTTTTCGGTCGAGAGGGAACGGGCGCTGACTCGCGACAAAGGAATCAAGGAGATCGAAACCTCCCTGTCCTATCAGGAGGCCCGGAGAATGCTGATGAAACACCGGATCGGATTTCAAATCGGACCGGAAGCGAAGAATTCGGGACATTCTTTCCTTCCGGACAGACAGAGCGTGTATCGGGAATACGAAAAACGGGCGGGATCCGGAGAGGTTGAACGGGTGATTTTCGAATGGGCCGCACTTGAAATCCTGTCGGAAGGGCGTCGCATCAATCCGGGCCCCCTGGGACGGGACAGAGACGATCTTCTGGAGCGATGGGGGAAGGCCAAGGAAAAAGACCGGGAGAGGAATCCGGAAGTCTGGATGGCCTCTCTGACCGGGGACCGCTCGACCTTCACCTCCGCCCAGGCCCATGCCA
>DAHWBL010000338.1 GCA_027323595.1 Acetobacteraceae bacterium
GGGCATGGCGGCGGTGAGTCCGGCGGCGGGGAATCCGGAGGTCGGCACGGCGCGGGCAAATCGCCAGAGCAGCGGGCGGTGCAGCATCGTCAGCGCACCGGGCGCACGCTCGGCGGCGGCGAATCGACTGGCGGCCACACCGGCGGGTCCGGGCATGGCGGCGGATCCGATCATGCCGGCGGCTCGGGTGACGCGGGGAACACCGGCCACACCGGCGGGGTGCAGCAGATCATTCCGGATGGATCGACAACCGGTCCGATCGGCGGTGCCGCCGGAGGTGAGCATTTCGTCCACGAAGGTCAGGGCAGCTGGGGCGCCGACACTAAGGTGCTTCGGCGTCCCTGACACCAAGGTACTTCGGCGTCCCCAGGGATAAAGCGTTGCGGATCGACGTTACGGATCCGATCCGGTTTTTCGCCAACACATAGGAGTCTGATCATGGTGTCTTGCAATCGTTCCGGCAGTGCGCTGCGTCGGATACTGCTCGGTACTGCGGCATTGGGCATTGCGCTGTGGGCGCAACCGTCCTGGTCGCCAGTGCATTTCACCGCGCCGGCCGCCGCCCAGGGCACCGGTGGTGGCACCGGGAAAGGGGCCGCGGGTGGTGCCGCCGGCATGGGCCGCGGGGGCTCCACCGGCATGCAGGGCCATAACGGACAGGGCGGGTCCACCGGCACCGATTCCACCGATGACGGCACCAGCACGGACAAGAAGGGCCCGCAGTTCGGCGGCGGCAGCAACACCCGCCAGCCGGATGCGGGGACCACCGGCGGCCGGCCGGTCTGGGCCAAGGAGGGAATCCCGGCCGTGGAACTCGGCCGCCTCAGCGTGGCGCGCTCGCCCGAGCATGTTCTCGATCACGCCTTCACCGAGGTGGTCAGCAACTGGGCGACCGTCGGCACCACCGTCATGACACTGACCGCGGACGGACAGCCGACGCTGATCCTGACGGTGGCGCAGCTTTACTCGATGTCGGCGCTCGAATTCGCCCATATCGTGCAGACCTATTACAGCTCCATCGTCAGGGTCGATTCGCCGCTGGAGAATCTGAGTCTGATCAAGAACCTCGCCACCACCAACACCACCGCGCTTACCGGTGTGACACCGGCGAGCAAGGATGATCTGCTCGCGATCTTTCTTGGTTCAGCGGCCGACAAGACGATTGCGATCAGCGTCGATACGGTGACCGCGGTGAACACCATCCTGGGTCTGCCCACGCTGACCGCCGAGCAGACCGCCGATATCGCCATCAAGGCCGACGCGGTGCGTCTTGCGATCCTGAGCGGGCATGGGTAATTCCAGCCGCGCCTGACGCCGCCTGACGCGGGCCCGTGCTGATCGACAGCGCGGGCCCGCTTTTGTTTGCGCGGTTGCGCCGTTCATCGACACTCGATAGCGTTTCGCGCGGCTCACGCTGCGGCATGACCGCAAGCTGGCGATCCGACCGGCGGCGCGTGCGAACCAGGAGGGCGCGACCATGATCCGATGCGACAGCGTGAGCCCGCCAACCGTGCGCCGCGCCCACACAAGCGGGTGTGGATGCGGCGGTCGGCGTGACTTTCTGGGTGGCGCGGCGGCGGCCTACGCGGCGGCGGCCTGCGCGGCGGTGTCGATCGGTGGTCGTGCCGCACGGGCGCAGAGCGTCGTGGCCGGTGCCGGGCGGATCGATGTGCATCATCATCTGTCGTCGCCGCAGTTCATCGCCGCCATCAAGGCCCGCAACACCGGCCAGATTCCGTTGATGAACTGGACGCCCGAGCAGTCGCTGGCGGATATGGATGCGGGCGGGGTCGCGACGTCGATCCTGTCGATCAGTGAGCCTGGCGTGTTCTTTGGTGACAATGGCGCGGCGCGGGCGCTCGCGCGGGAGACCAATGAATATGGCGCGCAATTGATCGCGCGCCATCCGGGCCGCTTTGGAATGTTCGCCACGCTGCCTTTGCCGGACAATGACGGCGCGCTGCGCGAAATCGGCTACGCGCTCGATGTGCTGAAGCTCGACGGCGTGTGCATGATGACCGACTACCAGGGAAAATTTCTCGGCGATCCGGTTTTCTGGCCGGTGATGGAGGAGTTGAACCGGCGCAAGGCGGTGGTGTTCACCCACCCGTTCCGCAATGCCTGCTGCATCAATCTGGTGCCCGACGTGTTCGAGCCGATGATCGAACTGGGCACCGACACCACGCGCACGATCGCCAGCCTGGTTTTCAGCGGCACGGCGGCGAAATTTCCGGACATCAAATTCATCTTTTCACATGGCGGCGGCACCGCGCCGTATCTGTTGCAGCGTTTCACCTATTATTTCGATTTGCGGAAGGATCTGCAGGCGCGGCTGCCGAGGGGGCCACAATATTATCTTGGCGAATTCTACTATGACGTTGCCAACGCATCGACCCTCGCGCCGCTGGCGTCGCTGACCAAGGTCGTGCGGCCGACCCAGATTGTCTTTGGTACGGATTTTCCTTTTCTGACCGCCAAGGCGACCGCGGCCGATTTGCGGCAGACCGGGCTGTTTACGCCGGCCGATCTGGGGCTCATCGATCGCGGCAACGCGGCGCGGCTGATGCCGCGCTATGCCGGATAGGTTGTGTTGGGCAGGTTTTTGGGTTGATGGGCCGGCCTAAATCGGGTATTTATTATACCTAATTATAGGTATGGCGGACCATGACCATGGACATGACTTCTGGCGCGCCCGATCGACAACAGGTCGTCGCCGACATCATCGCGCGTACCGGAATCGATGAGCAGATGATCGAACGGCTGGTGCGCAGCTTCTACGAGCGGGCCCGGCGGGACCCGCTCATCGGCGCGATCTTCGAGAGCAGAATCCATGATTGGGAAGGCCATATCAGCCGACTTTGCGCCTTCTGGTCGTCGGTCGCGCTGATGAGCGGGCGCTATCATGGCCAGCCGATGGTGGCGCATCTGCCACTGCCGGTGGATACGCCGCAGTTCGATCGGTGGCTGGAGATTTTCGCCGAGACCGCCAGGCAGGTTTGCCCGCCCGCGGCGGCGGCGCATTTTCTGGAGCGCGCGCATCGGATCGCCGACAGTCTGGAAATGGGCATCGCGGCGCAAAAGGGGGAAATCCGGCCCCGGCGGGCGCGGCCCGAGGCGAGCATGCGGGGGATGCAGGCGCGATGACGGCGCGCGATGACGACGCTTCCATCGAGCCCAGCTCACCGGCCTGTGCGATGCACGAGGCCGACGATGCCTATATGGGATACGCCGCCAAGGCGGAGCTGCTCGCTTTCCTGAACGCCATGCTGGAAGCCGAACGCGCCGGCGGGCGTGTCGCGCGGCGAAGCGTGGGGGCGGCCGACGGTGCGATGGCGGGCCTGCTGCGGACCATCGAAAAGAACGCGGCGCGCTGGTGCGCCATGCTGACGCACCACATCACCGCATTGGGCGGAACGCCCTCGTTGGCGGTGTGTGCCTTCCATGACGAGGCGATGGCGATCAAGGATGTGGATGAGCGAGCGGTTGTGCTGATGCGTGAATATGGCTGGATCGTTCGCAAGCTCGATGAAATTCTGCCGCGGGTGCGGGCCGATCGTCTGCATGCCGGGCTGCGCGAGATGCGGGGCGCGCATGGGGCCATTGTCGCGCGCGCCGGTGAGGTACTGGGGCGCGGCGCGGCGCGGGCGGATCAGGGCTGAACGATCACCATCGTGACGATCAGGATGACGAGCCCGATCGGGATCGCCGCTGCCAT
>DAHWBL010000348.1 GCA_027323595.1 Acetobacteraceae bacterium
TCGCCGGCCTTGATCGTCTCGCCTTCCTTCTTGAGCCAGCGCGCCAGCGTGCCTTCCGTCATGGTCGGAGACAGTGCCGGCATCAGGATGTTGATCGCCATCGGACAGTTCCCCGCTCAGATGATCTTGCGCACCGCGTCCACCACCCAGTCGGGCTGTGGCAGCGCGAGCTTTTCCAGATTGGCCGCATAGGGCAGCGGCACATCGAGCCCGGCTACCCGCACCGGCGGCGCGTCCAGCCAGTCGAACGCCTCCTCGATCACCCGCATCGCCACCTCCGCGCCGATGCCCGAATAGGCCCAGCCTTCCTCGACGGTGACCAGGCGGTTGGTCTTTTTCACGCTCTCGATCACCGTGGCGCTGTCCAGCGGACGCAGGCTGCGCAGATTGATCACCTCCGCCTCGATCCCCATCGTCGCCAGCGCCTCGGCCGCCTTCAGCGCGACGCCGACCATGATGCTGAACGCGACGATCGTCACCCGGTCGCCGGCGCGCTCGATTTTCGCCTTGCCGATCGGCAGCACGAAATCCGGGTCGGTCGGACAATCGAACGTCTGGCCATAGAGAATCTCGTTCTCCAGGAAAATCACCGGGTTCGGGTCGCGGATCGCGGCACGCAACAGCCCCTTCGCGTCGGCGGACGACCAGGGCGCCACCACCTTCATGCCGGGGACATGGGCATACCACGACGCATAGCACTGGCTGTGCTGTGCGGCGACGCGCGAGGCCGCACCGTTGGGACCACGGAACACGATCGGGCAGGTCATCTGTCCGCCCGACATGTAGTGCGTCTTGGCGGCGGAGTTGATGATCTGGTCCATCGCCTGCATGGCGAAGTTGAACGTCATGAACTCGACGATCGGGCGCAGCCCGGCCATCGCGGCACCCACCGCCATGCCGGTGAAGCCATGCTCGGTGATCGGCGTGTCGATCACCCGCTTCTCGCCGAACTCATCGAGCAGGCCCTGGCTGATCTTGTAGGCGCCCTGATATTGCGCCACCTCCTCGCCGAGCAGGAACACGTTCGCATCGGCGCGCATCTCGGCGGCCATCGCATCACGCAGCGCCTCGCGCACGGTGATCGGCGCGCTGCCGCCCCACTCCTTGTCGGGCGCCGGCGCGACCGCCGCCGGCGCGGCATGGACCACCGGCGCGGCAGGCGCCGCCTGAACCGGAACCGGAGCCGCGACCGGAGCCGCCACCGCGGCACCCTGGCCCGACAGCCGCGCGATCGGCGTATTCACCGCCACCCCGTCGGTGCCCTCGGCGACCAGGATCGCCTCCAGCCGGCCCTCATCCACCGCCTCGACTTCCATCGTCGCCTTGTCGGTCTCGATCTCGGCGATCACGTCGCCGGCGCGCACTTCGTCACCAACGCCCTTGAGCCACTTCGCCAGCTTGCCCTCGGTCATCGTCGGCGACAAAGCCGGCATCAGAATTTCGATCGCCATCGGCTCAGCCCTCCACCAGCACGTCGGTCCACAGCTCGGCCGGATCGGGCTCCGGGCTCGCCTGCGCGAAGTCCGCGGCCTCCTGCACGATCTGCTTCACCTCGTCGTCGATCTGCTTCACCCTCGCCTCATCGATGCCGGCCTGCTCCAGCAGATGGCGCACCCCATCGATGCAATCATGCTCGGCGCGCATCTTCTGCACCTCCTCGCGGGTACGGTATTTCGCCGGGTCCGACATCGAATGGCCGCGATACCGATAGGTCTTGACCTCCAGCAGATACGGCCCCTTGCCGGCGCGGCAATGCGCCACCGCGACATCGGCCGCCGCCTTCACCGCGCCCACATCCATGCCGTCCACCTGCTGGCCCGGAATGCCCCAGGCGGCGCCGTTCTTCGACAGATCGCGCGAGGCCGAGGCGCGCTCCACCGACGTGCCCATGCCGTAGCGGTTGTTCTCGATCACATAGACCACCGGCAGCTTCATCAGGGCGGCGAGATTGAAGCTCTCGAACACCTGGCCCTGGTTGGACGCGCCCTCGCCGAAATAAGCGACCGCCACCCGATCATTGCCGCGATAATGATTGGCGAAGCCAAGCCCGGTGCCGATCGAGACCTGCGCGCCAACGATCCCGTGGCCGCCATAAAAACCCTTCTCGGAACTGAACATGTGCATCGAGCCGCCCTTGCCGCGCGAATAGCCGCCCGACCGGCCGGTAAGCTCGGCCATCACGCCGCGCGGCTGCATGCCCAGCGCCAGCATGTGGCCGTGATCACGATAGGAGGTCACCACCTGGTCGCCCTCGCCAAGCGCGAGCTGCACGCCGACCACCACCGCTTCCTGGCCGATATAGAGATGGCAGAAGCCACCGATCAGCCCCATGCCATAGAGCTGACCAGCCTTTTCCTCGAACCGGCGGATCAGCAGCATGTCGCGATAGGCCTTGAGCAACTGGGCGGTCTCAAGCCCGGTCGCCGGTGCCTTGGCGGTGCGCCGCTTGGCCGCGCTCGCGCCTTTCGCGGCAGAGGCCGCAGCAACGGATTTCGCCATCTATTCCCTCCCGGCAGGGTCAAAAACTCGCCCGACACCTAGCGAGCGACGATCGCCTAGGCAAGCAGCGAGCCGAAAAACTGTTATGCTGCAATGCAATAGCGATGGTTAACCGATTTATGGTTAACTCACTGATGGGCAGGAATTTGATCAGCGACGGCCTGCCGGGCGTTGCGCGCGCGGGCGGATGCCACGAAAGAAAATTTCGACGCCCTGACATACTTCGCACGAACCTGCCGCAGCCACGGCCAACCGCGCGCAACCGCCTAGAACAGACGCTCTTTCGCCGTCCAGGGCACGATGATGTCGGTCGGATCGGAGCGGTTCAACAGCGCGCGCGCGCGCTCATCGAGCGCGTCTTTGTCCACATGCGCGGGCATCAGCCCGTCCACCCGCTTTTCCCAACGCGTCTGCTCGGCACGCGCGCGGGCAAGCTCGGCCTGCGCCTGCACGGCGAGAAGCTGGCGCTGGCGATAGGCATCCAGTCCACGATCGCCCTGCGTCGCGCTCCAGGCGAAATAGACGGTGACGGCGATAAACGCCGCGGGGGGCAGCAATGCCCGCACCAACCTGCGCAAAAATCGCCAAAGCCACACACACGCCTCCATTCCCACGCCCGCACAGAATCACGTCCGCCGTCATCGGCGCAATCCCTCGATGTCGATTTATCGCACGGATCCGCGCGATCAATGCCCGCCTACGCGGCCACCGGCAGCGCGGTGCCGACCAGCACGTCGCGGCCGACCAGCCCGGCGAGCTGTTCCTCGCTCCAGCCGTCGGTGCCAGGCGGGCGCTGCGGCAGCACGATGTAGCGCAGCTCGGCGGTCGAATCATGCACCACCAACTCGATATCCTCGCCCAGATGCGTGCCGAACTCGGCCAACACCGCGCGCGGCTCACGCACCACCCGCGCGCGATAAGCGAAGGATTTGTACCAGGCCGGCGGCAGCCCGAGCAACACCCGCGGGTAGCAGGAACACAAGGTGCAGACGATCACATTATGCAGGCTCGGCGTGTCCGCCATCACCATCAAGGTGATCGGCCCGGGCTCGATCCCCAGGGAGCGGATCGCCGCCCCCGCATCGCTCAGCAGCCAGTCGCGAAATGCCGGGTCGGTCCAGGCGCGCGCGACGATCCGCGCGCCGTTGTGCGGGGATCGCCCTTCCATGCGCTCCACCTCGCGCATCACCTCCGCGGCGGTGAACAGGCCTTTTTCGATCAGCAGTTCACGCAGCGCCGCTTCCATCAATTGCCAATGCGTGGCCGGCGTGTCCGGTTGGTCGGGTGCATGCTCGTGCGGGTGGGCGTGATCAGTCATGCTCGGCTTCCAGCCAATGTTGATACAGCTCGATCTCCACGCAGTCCCGCGCCGGGCCGGCATAGTCCGCCCACAGCGCGCGCTGGGCGAACCGCACCCGGTAGAGCGGCTGCGCCGGCAGCCCGTCACGGCCGAACGCCAGCTCCTCGGGGTTGGCGAAGGCGCCGCACAGCATCACCACCTCGCCCGCATGGCCGCGCACATAGGCCGGGGTGCGCACATGGCCCGGTGGCCAATCGGCACGCACCCGCACCCGCGCGCCCGGCGCGAAGCGCGGCGCCACCGCGTTCATCGCCCCGCTGCCAGCCGCGCCTCGATCGCGGACATCCGCTGGCCCAGCTCCTCGCTGCTGATCACGCCCGATGCCAGCAGCGCATTGCCCATCGCGGCCACCCAGCGCTCATAATAATCAAGCTGACGATAGGCGCTGTCGCCCAGCCCCTCGACATGGCGGCGCAGCTCATCGAGCCCGATCAGCCCGCGTGCGCGCAGCAACTGAAGCATCGCGTCCACCCGCTGCTCCCACAATGCGGGTGCAAGCTCGTCGTGGCCGACCGCCGCATCGGTGCCGTCGGGCACCGCCCCGCCCATGTCATGCACGCCCACCGGATGCATCATCGCCATCGCATTGCTCCCGCCCAGACCGACGATATTGCCCAAAATCATTGCGCCGATGTCAAGAAATCAAATCCGCGCGCCGCCCTCACCCGGCCAGGCGGGTGCGAAAGGCGAGCGCCTCGGCGATGTCGGCGCGACGCACCGGCACCACCCCCGCCAGATCGGCGATGGTGCGCGCCACCCGCAGGATGCGGGTAAAGCCGCGCGCCGACAGATGCAGCCGTTCACTTGCCCGCTCCAGCAGATCCAGCGCCTCGGGCAGCAGCAGCGCCTGGATGCGCCCGCCGCCGATCTCGGCGTTGGTGGTCGCGGTCTCCCCTTCGGCCTCCAGCGCGCCCCAGCGTTCGCGCTGCAGCTCCCGCGCGCGGGCCACCCTGGCCGCCACCGCCGCGCTGGCCTCGCCAGGCGCGGCGCGCGCCAGTGTCGCTGGTGTCAGCGGCTGCACCGACACGGTGAGATCGATACGGTCGAGCCACGGTCCGGACAGCCTGCCGGCATATTCCTCGCCGCAGCGTGGCGCCCGCGCGCAGGCCCGCGCAGGGTCGGCGAGCTGGCCGCAATTGCAGGGATTCATCGCCGCGATCAACTGAAACCGCGCCGGATACGTGACATGGATCGCCGCGCGCGCCACCGTCGTCCGCCCGGTCTCCAGCGGCTGCCGCATCGCCTCCAGCGTGGTGCGCGGAAATTCCGGCAGTTCGTCGAGAAACAGCACACCGCGATGCGCCAGGCTGATCTCCCCCGGCCGGCCGCGTCGCCCACCGCCGATCAGCGCCGCCTGGCTCGCGCTGTGGTGCGGCTCACGATAGGGCGGGCGCTGCAACAGCCGTCCGCCCTCCAGCATTCCGGCCACCGAATGCACCATCGAGACCTCCAGCGCCTCGCGCGGGGTGAGGTCGGGCAGCAGTCCGGGCAGCCGCGCCGCCAGCATCGATTTGCCCGAGCCAGGCGGGCCGACCAGCAGCAGATTATGCCCCCCGGCCGCGGCGATCTCCAGCCCGCGCCGCGCCGTCTCCATCCCCTTCACCTCGGACAGGTCGGCACTGCTCACCGGCCGCGCCACTCCCGCCGGCTCGGGCACGCCGAGCTGCTGTCTGCCTTGAAAATGGCTGACCAGTTCCGTGAGATTGCCCGGTGCGAGGATCGCGATCCGCCCCGCCCAGGCGGCCTCCCCGCCCTGCGCGGCCGGACAGATCAGCCCCAGCCCGGCCACCGACGCGGCCATCGCCGCGGGCAGCACGCCCGTGACCGAGTTAATCCGGCCATCGAGCGACAATTCGCCAAGAGCGGCGAACCCCATCGCCGAGTCGAGCGGCACCACGGCCATCGCCGCCAGCAGGGCCACCGCGATCGGCAGATCGAAATGGCTGCCCTCCTTCAACAGGTCCGCCGGCGCCAGATTGACCAGGATGCGCTTGGGCGGCAGCGCCAGGCCAATGGTGGTCAGCGCGGCCCGCACCCGCTCGCGCGCCTCGCCCACCGCCTTGTCCGCCAGGCCAACGATGGCGAAGCTGGGCAACCCGGCGCTGATCTGCACCTCGACATCGACGCTGATCGCCTCGATCCCGACAAAGGCGAAACTGCGTATCCGCGCGATCGCCATGCCACTGCTTCCGGTTAACTTCGGTCCATCTACCACAACTCTGAGTTGGCACGCCACGCCCTTGGCCTGTCAAGCCGGCGGCCGATATTCGCCGTTTGGCCCCGCTGACAGCCTAGCCGGGAGCTTTCGGGAGCGCCGCACCAGCCCGACCAAGCGCGCGGTCCAGCGTGCCCAGACTGCCGCCCAGCTCCCGCACGGCGCCATCCAGCGCATGCACCGCGTCACGAAACTCCGCCACCGCGGCGGATTGCGCGCTGAGCGCGGCGTTCAGCTCCAGCAGCGCGCGACGCAATCTCGCCCGCGGCTCGGTGGGCCGTGGCAAACTGACAACTGCACCAGAACGAATCGACTGCCCGACCGTATCCATGTCCACCTCCCGCGAAGGAGGTTAATAAATCATGAAGCCGGACGATTTTCCAGACAAATCTTAAAAATGATCCAGCTACAGATAGATCACATGCGCGCCGATCAACCGCAGCATCAGCACCGTCGTCAGCACCGCCACCGCGATCAGCGTCAGCAGCCAGCGCATCGCCAGATAGCCTCCCGGCAATAGCCCCGCCCGCGCGGCGCGGTCCTCGCCGCCGATGGTGACCACATAGCCGCCGATCAGCAGCGCGATCGCCAGTTCCGACGGCCCGAACGCATCGAGCAGCAGCGCCAGCCAGCCGATCACCGCCGGCACCACTGCGAACACCAGCCGGGTCCGCTCCGCCCGCGCCTGCGGATCGGCCATCGCCAGGCCCCATTGCACCGCGCCGATGAAACTCAGCACCACCGCGCCATAGCCCACCAGCGCCGCCGCCCAGCGCGACGATGCCGGATCGAGCGTTGCCAGCGTCATCAGCCCGCAGGCCAAAAACGGCAACACCCCGGCCAGGCCAAGCAACAACGCGATACCCGACATCCGGCGCAGATGCGCGGCCGGCTCGGTCGGTGGAAACGAATATCCGAACATGCCGACAATCTAGGCCCGATCCGGCGCGCGGATAAGAGGGCGATTTCCGCCACGCCGCCGATTGTTCTATCCTCGCATCATGCACCTGCTCGTCGAGCTGCTGATCGTTCTGCTGTTGATCCTGCTCAACGGCGTTTTCGCGATGACCGAAATGGCGCTTGTGTCGGTGCGCCTGGCCCGTCTGTCCGTGCTCGAACAGCAGGGCGTTCCCGGCGCCACCGCCGCACGGCGCCTCGCCGAGGATCCGCAGCGTTTCCTGCCCACCGTGCAGGTCGGCATCACGCTGGTCAGCATTCTTGCCGGCGTGTTCGGCGGCGCGCGCCTCGCCGGCGAACTGGCCCCGGTCATCGCCCGCGTCGCGGTGCTGCGCCCCTTCGCCGGCGAATTGTCGCTCGGCTTCGTCGTCATCCTGATCACCTACCTCACCATGGTGCTCGGCGAGCTGGTGCCCAAGCAACTCGCGCTGCGCCACCCCGAGCGGCTTGCCGCCTTTCTCGCGCCGCCGGTGGTGCTGCTCGCCCGCCTCGCCGGGCCGGTGGTCTGGCTGCTCGGCCGCTCCTCCGGGCTGATCCTGCGCGCGCTTGGCGCCAACCGCGCGATCAGCCACGGCGTGACCGAGGAGGAGCTGCGCGCGGTGCTCGCCGAGGGCGCGCAGACCGGCGTGCTCGAATCCGAGGAGCACGACATGATCGCCCGCGTGCTGCGCCTCGCCGACAAGCCGGTGCGCGCCATCATGACCCCGCGCACCGAACTCGCCTGGCTCGACCGCACCGCGCCGGATGCCGACATCCTCGCCCGCCTCAAGGCCGCGCCCTATTCGCGCTTCATCGTCTGCGACGGCTCGATCGACAACCCGGTCGGCGTGGTGCGCGCCAAGGACCTGCTCGACCGGGTGCTCGATGGCGGGGCCTTGTCGATCGACGCGGCGGTGCAGGCCGCCCCGATCGTGCCCGACACCGTCACCGCGCTCGATGCGCTCGAACAATTGCGCGGCGACCAGCATGGGCTGGCGCTGGTGGTGGACGAATACGGCAGCTTCGAGGGCGTGATCACCGCCACCGACGTGTTGCGCTCGATCGTCGGCAGCCCGGCCGACAGCGCCAGCAGCGGCCCCAATCCCGCCTTGCCGGACGGGCCGATCACCGTCGAAGGGCTGATGGCGGTCGATGAACTGAAATCCCGCCTGCATCTGCCCACGCTGCCCGCCGAGGGAGGCTATCACACCGTCGGCGGCCTGCTGCTCGCCCTGCTCCGCCGGGTTCCGCGCACCGGCGACCGCATCGTCTTCGGCGGCTGGCGCTTCGAGGTGCTGGAAATGGATGACCGCCGCACCGCCAAGGTGCGGATCAGCCGCGAGCCGCTGGTGGAAGGCTGATCCAGGCGGCCGGCGCATCTAATCGCCGCGAAACGCGTCCCTGATTCGCCGCACCTGCCCGGTGGCGTCCACCAGCATGACGTCGAACCGCACCCCCTCGGCGCCTTCGCCCGGATGCTCCGCCAACCAGATCTCCGCCGCCGCCAGCAGGCGCGCGCGCTGCCTCGTGCCCAGCGCCGCCGCGGCATCCGCCAGCGCCGGGCGCGCCTTCACCTCGACGAAAACCAGCATGCCGCCGCGCCGCGCCACCAGGTCGATCTCGCCGGCCGCGGTGCGCACCCGCCGGCCAAGCACCTCCCAGCCGCGCGATTGCAGCGCCGTCGCGGCGATCGTTTCGGCCCCTACCCCGCGCGCCTGTGCGCTGGCCCCGCTGCGCTGTCGCCGTTCGGACATGGCGCAGCTTTCCACCAGGCCCGGCGCAAGGCAATCTGCTCCCCCACCGCCGGAGCCGACCGTGCCACATTTCACGACACGTGCCATGCTCGCCGCGATGCTGCTCGCCTTGGCCGCGCCGCTCGCCGGGGCGCAGACGGCGATGATCGCCGCGGGCCATCCGCTCGCGGTTGCCGCCGGCCTCGCCGCGATCCGCCAGGGCGGCAA
The DNA here is from genome assembly GCA_027323595.1 of Acetobacteraceae bacterium. Taxonomy (GTDB): domain Bacteria; phylum Pseudomonadota; class Alphaproteobacteria; order Acetobacterales; family Acetobacteraceae; genus CAIVDX01. The sequence goes on from DAHWBL010000348.1 coordinate 8,972, forward strand.
CGCCGTAGATGCCGCGGTCGCCGTGCAGGCGGTGCTCGCGGTCACCGAGCCGCAATCCTCCGGGCTCGGCGGCGGCGGCTATCTGTTGTTCTACGACGCCGCCACCCGCCATATCGAAGCCTGGGACGGGCGCGAGACCGCTCCGGCCGCCGCCGGACCCGACCTGTTCCGCCACCCCGACGGCAGCCCGATGACCCGCCCCGAGGCCGTGCTCGGCGGGCGTTCGGTCGGCGTGCCGGGTGTGATGCGCATGCTGGAGGCGGTGCATCGCGAACATGGCGCGCTGCCGTGGGCGGAGCTGTTCACCACCGCCATCCGCCTCGCCGCCGAGGGCGTGCGAATCGGCCCGCGCCTGGCCGGCGAGATCGCTGACGACGCCGACAATCTGCGCCGCATCCCAGCGCTCGCCGCAATGTTCCTGCTGCCGGACGGAAGCCCGCGCCCCGCCGGCACCACGCTCACCAACCCCGCGCTTGCCGACGCGCTGCGCCTGGTCGCCGCCGGCGGGGCGGACGCGCTGCTGCGTGGCGCACTTGGTTCCGAAATCGTCGCCGCGGTGCGCGCGGATGCCAATCCGGGCCTGCTGACCACTGATGATCT
>DAHWBL010000356.1 GCA_027323595.1 Acetobacteraceae bacterium
GCCGCCGGGGCGATGCAGCTCCTCGCCGGTGACGATCACCTCCTGGCAGGCGCCGGAGGCGACCAGCACCGGCGCGATCGGGTTGGCGATCGCGCGTTCCCACGCCGGACCGATATCGGCCAGCGTGGGCACGTTCATGCCGATGCGATAAATCTCGGCGTTCGCCGCCACACCGCCGACCAGCACCGGGATGTCGTATTTTCTCCCGTCGCTGTCGACGATGTTGGTGAACAGAAAGGCGCGCCGCTCGGGCTCGGCGATGCCGCCGCGGAACTGCCAGCGCACCAGCGGATGCAGCTCGGTGTCCTTGTTGACCGGCACGTCGATGCGATACAGCAGCCCGGCCGCATCGAGGCGCGCGATATGCTCGTGCAGGTCGGCGTAGCCGCTCGTCTGGCTGTCCATTATTTTTCCGATCCCAAAATGACGCCGAGCATGTTGGCGGCGAGCCGCGCCGAACCGGAGGGGTCCATATGGATCGCGGCGTTCATATATTCCTTGACCGCACAGATCGCGCGGCGGTCACGGTCGATGATGCACCCGATCGTCGCCGCCGTCGCCTTGGCCAGGTCGGCCGCCGGCACCACCTCGCTCACCATGCCCATGCTCAGCGCGTCGGCCGCGGAGACGGTGGTGCGCGAGTAGACCATGTGCATCAGCCGCTTGGACGGAACCTTGCCCAGCACGGAGGAAATCGCGAGCGTGGGCGGCAGGTTGCCGTTCATTTCCGGCATCGAGAAGCGCGCGGTGTCAGCGGCGATGGTGAGGTCCGCACCGCCGATCATCGCACAGCCGAAGCCGTGCGCATCCCCCTGCGCGACCGCCAGCACCGGCACCGCGCAGTCGCGCACCGCGGCATAGACCGACAGGATCGGCTCGGCGATCGCCTCGCGCACGCCATAGGCGCGACCGTCCTTCTCGCCGGGCGTCGCGTCACGCCCCAGGCAGAACGCCGCCCCCTGCGCGCGCAGCACGACGATCTTCACCGAAGGGTCGGCGCCGAACGCGCGCACCCGCGCGCCCAGCTCGGCGACCTCGGCGCTGATCATCTTGTTGCCGGTATCTGGCCGGCACAGCTCGATGGTGGCGACCGCGCCGTCGATGCTGCTGGTGAAGGCTGCTGTGCTCATGATCTTTCTCCGTGTTGAACGATGGGCTTCAAAAAAACTCAGGATTTGCCGCCGGTGAACCAGTTGGCGATCACCTGCCGCGCGACGGCGAATCCCGAAATCGGCTGCACCGGATTGAGCTTCGCCTCGATCCGCGCGAGCTGCTGTGCCAGGGCCGCGAGCATCTGCTTCAGCTCGGCGATCTCGCCCGGCGGCGCGGCGGCGGGCACGGCGACTGCCACCTCGACGGCTGCGGCCGGTGCGGCGGGTGGCGTCGCGGGCGCGGGCGCGGCGAGCGAGGCCGGCGCGCCGCTCAATTCGATCGCCAGATTCTT
>DAHWBL010000365.1 GCA_027323595.1 Acetobacteraceae bacterium
ATGCACACCAAGGCCGAGATAGCTGCTGCCGAGGTTCGTGGAGAAGTCCTGCGCCGCGGAATGCCCCGATTCCACGTCACAGCCCAGACGCGCCGCGTTCTGCAACAGCAGGCCGCGCACCCGGCGCCCGAAATTTCGCGCCAGCGCGTTCGTATGCGCACACGCAATCAACGATCCGCCAGGACGCGCCTGCATCCACCAGGCCGGGAAAAGCACAGATGTATAAGTGGACTTCGCCGACCCCGGAGGCATCAGCAGCATCAGCCGGTCACACCCGCCCGAGGCCACTTTTTGCAACGCCGTCATCATCACGCGATGATGCGCCGCCGGTTGCTGTGATCCACGCGCCAGAACCTGTTCGGCCCAAATATCAAGCGAGCCGCGGAGTCTTCGTCTAATCTCCTTTTCCTGCCGCGCCTTGTTCGAGCATTCGCTCGAGTTGTGCATCCGTCATAGTCTCCGACACGGATGTGCGCTCAGACATGGACGGCGCGCCGCCTTGCCGCGCATGCAGATATGGCGCAGCGATCCGCGCCAATCCTGCGGCCTTGTCGAGATCACCGTTTCGCCAATGGGCATGCATGGCAGCCAAAAGAACGTCTAGCGGCGTCGGCTCGTCTTGTCCGCCCATGCCGCCAACACCGCTCCAGCAAGTCAGGAGGCTTCGCGGCACCACACCCGGCGCGCCGCACAAGCTGCCATCATGACAGGAAAACTACCCTAAACCGGGGCAGGTGGGAAAGCATTTTTTTCCTGCGTATGGAATATAATCTCTTTCGTCGCCACGCGGGCTTCCAACGCCGCCCAAATCACACCCTCTGCCCACGGTGCATCCTGCCATACTTATTGACAAACCGCGGTTGAAAAATCAGCCTACGCCAACTTCAAAGCGGGGGAGTTCGCGAAAATGACGGCGTCCATCAAGCTGGAACTGAACGGTTCCTCCCATGTCGTTGAAATCGACGATCCCGACATGCCGTTGCTCTACGCGTTGCGCGACGACCTTGGCCAAAACAACCCCAGGTTCGGCTGCGGCCTCGGCCAATGTGGCGCCTGCACCGTCCATATCGACGGCAAGCCGACCCGCAGTTGCGTCACACCGGTCAGCAAGGCCGTCGGCAAATCGATCGTCACCATCGTGGGCCTCGGCACCGAAGCGCACCCACATCCACTCCAGGCCGCCTTTGCCGAGCTTCAGGCGACCCAGTGCGGCTATTGCCTCAATGGCTGGATGATGACGGCCGCTGCCCTGGTCAAGGAAAAGCCCAAGGCAACCATCGCCGAAATCAAGCAGGGCCTCGCCGGCATCAAGTGTCGCTGCGGAACCCACAGCTCTATCGTGCGCGCCATCGCCCGCGTCACCGGCGCGGCCTGAGGGGGACATCCGATGAACCAGATCACCCACACCGCCCTGTCTCGCCGCGCGATGCTCGCCGCTTCCGGCGCCATCGTGGTCGGCTTCGCGGCCCTTCCGTCGCATTCCAACGCCGCCGGGGCCCTGCCGATCCACAAGCTCAGCCCCGACCAGCTCGACAGCTTCATCGCGATCCAGCCCGACGGCACCGTTGTCGCGCTCTACGGCAAAATGGACCCCGGCCAGGGCGTCGACGTCGCCATCGGTCAGATCGTCGCCGACGAACTTGACGTGCCCATGTCCATGATGCGCGTCATCCAGGGCGACACCGCCTACACCCTCAATCAGGGCGGCGCCTCGGGCAGCACCGGCGTCGAAAAGGGCGGCAAGGCCCTGCGCTATGCCGCCGCCGAGGCTCGCCGCGTCCTGCTCGCCCGCGCCAGCGCCCGCCTTGGCGTCCCCGTCGACCAGCTCGCCACCGCCGATGGCGCGGTTTTCGTTCGCGCCACCCCGGCACAGCGCCTGACCTATGCCGCGCTGGTTACCGAAGGCGGGTTCGAGACCACGCTCAACTGGAACAAGATTTACGGCAACGATCTGTTCTCCCCGGGCGAAGCCACGCCAAAACCGCCCAGCCAATATCGCGTCGTCGGAACCTCGGTGCCCCGCCAGGACATCCGCGACAACGTCTTCGGCAAACAGGTCTATGTCACCGACATCCGGGTCCCCGGCATGCTGCATGCCCGCGTCATCCGCCCGCCGGTCGCAGGCACCCAGCCCGCCTCGATCGACCAATCCTCGATCAAGGACATCCCCGGCGTTCGCGTGATCCAGGACAAGGCGATCCTGGCGGTGGTGGCCGACAAGGAATGGAACGCGATCCGCGCGCAGGACGCGCTTGTCGTCACCTGGACCAAACCCGCCGCGCCGCCCTTTCCGGAGCAGTCCCAACTCTACAATCACATCCGCTCGGCCCCGGTGCTCACCCGCAAGGACGAAGTCAAAAGCGGTGACGTGACCGCCGCGATCGCCGGTGCCGCGCGTCAGTTCTCGGCCGAATATGAATGGCCGTTCCAGGGGCATGCCTCGATGGTTGGCGCCTGCGCCGTGGTGGGCGCGCGCCCAGACGGCGTCACCGCCTGGACCGGCACCCAGAAGCCGCATTTCGCGCAGATGGGCATCAGCCGCCTGCTCGATGTCCCGGTCGACAAGGTGCGGGCAATCTGGGTGCGCGGCCCCGGCAGCTACGGGCGCAACGACGCCGGCGACGCGGTTCTGGAGGCCGCCCTGCTCTCCAAACTCACCGGCCGGCCGGTCCGCCTCCAATACTCGCGCGAACAGGGCACCGGCTGGGACCCCAAGGGGCCGCCATCGGTGCATCGCTGCCAGGCCGGGCTTGACGCACAGGGCCACATCGTCGGCTACAGCTTCGTCAGCAAAGGCATCTCGCGTGTCGACGTGGACACCAACGAAAGCGACCCGCGCGACACCCTGCCCGGCCAGATGCTCGGCCTTGGCCGTCACCCCACCCAGGGCTTCGGCTACCCGACCGAGACCTATGATTACGGCGCCGCACTGCTCGCCTGGGAAACCATCCCGCCGCTGCTGGAAAACGCCTCGCCGCTGCGCACCGGCCACCTGCGCGACCCGGTTGGCCCGCAAATCAACTTCGCCTCGGAAAGCTTCATCGACGAACTCGCCGCCGCGGCCGGCGCCGACCCGGTGGAATTCCGGCTGCGCCACCTGACCGAGCCGCGCGGCATCGCGGTGGTCAAGGCCGCCGCCGAAAAATTCGGCTGGCAGCCCCGCCCGGCCGCGACCGGGCGCGATAGCGCGGGCGACATCACCCGCGGCCGCGGCGTGGCCCTGGCACTGCGCGGAGAAACCCTCTGCGCCGCCATGGTCGAGGTCGAGCTGAACCGCCGCACCGGCATCGTCCGCCCGGTTCGCTGGGCCGTCGCCCATGATTGCGGCCTGGTGATCAACCCGGCCAATCTGCGCCTGACCATCGAGGGCAACATCATCCACGGCACCTCACGCGCCCTGCTTGAGGAAACCATGTTCAGCCAGGAGAACGTCACCAGCGTGGACTGGCAGAGCTACCCCATCCTCGATATCCGCCAGACCCCGGACCAGATCGACATCACGATCATCAACCGCCCGGAGCTGCCGGCGTCCGGCGCCGGCGAGGCCTCCACCAGACCGGTCGCCGCGGCGATCGCCAACGCGATCTTCGATGCCACCGGCGTTCGCCTCCGCCGCGCGCCTTTCACGCCCGCGCGCATCAAGGCCGCCCTGGCCTGACCAGGGGCGGCCACGGCTCATACCAAATCTTGCGGACCGCGACGCCTCCGCGGTTCGCGGGGTTTGGTATGCGCGCTTGTTGGCTGGGCGGCGCACGCAAGACCAAGGGCTGATGCCATGGGTCGCGATCAGCGATCCAGGGCATCAGCGTTACAACTCGTATCTTGTCCCGGCCCGG
>DAHWBL010000382.1 GCA_027323595.1 Acetobacteraceae bacterium
TCGGGCCCGGCGATGTGGCGCTGGCGGATGCCGGTGCGTTCGGTGATCCAGGCGTCGGAGGTGTCGAGCCGGGTGGCGAGTTCGTCGTTGGTGACGATGCGCGGGGGCAGATAGGCGCCGACGCCGGCCAGGATCGCGTGCGTGTCAGTCATGAACTCTGCTTGATCAGAAAGGAAACATCACGAGGCGGGCCGCAGATCGACCGGCACGGACGCCGGCGCCATCACCTTCAGCGTGCCGATCCGCGACAGCCCCTCGCGAATGCGATCGTTGAAATGATGCACCACCATGTCCATCGCCACGTCGATCGCATGGGCGAAGCCCTGCGCGTCGGTGCCGCCATGCGATTTCACCACCACGCCGTTCAGCCCGATCAGCACCGCGCCGTTATAGCGCCGCGGGTCCAGCCATTCGCGCAGCCGATCCAGGCCCGGGCGCGCCAGCAGATAGGCGATGCGCGAGGCGAGCGAGGTGGAGAACACCTGCCGCAGCAGCGCGCCCACCAGCCGCAGCGCGCCCTCGCCGGTCTTGAGCGCGACATTGCCGGTGAAGCCGTCGGTGACGATCACGTCGGTGGTGCCCGCGGCGATGTCATGGCCCTCGACGAAGCCGTGAAATTGCGGGCCGATATGGCTCTCGCGCAAAACCTCCGCGGCCTGGCGCAGCCGCTCATCGCCCTTGAGCTCCTCGGAGCCGACATTGAGCAGCCCGATGCTGGGCGCGGTCAGCCCCAGCACGGTGCGCGCGAACACATCGCCCATCACCGCGAACTCCACCAGGTTGCGCGCATCGCACGCGACGTTCGCACCCAGATCGAGCATCACCACATCGCCGCGCGCCGACGGACCCAGCGCCGCCATCGCCGGCCGGCTGATGCCCGGCAGCGTCTTGATGACGATCTTGGCGAGCGCCAGCAGCGCGCCGGTGTTGCCGGCCGAGACCACGCCGGCGGCTTCCCCGGTGGCCACCGCGTCGATGGCGATGCGCATCGAGCTGGCGCGCATCCGCAACGCCGCGGTCGGCTTGAGGTCCGACGAGATCGTCTCGCTGGCGTGGCGCAGGGTGCAGGCAGCGGCGGCGCGCTTCACCCGGCGCAGCAGCGGACGCAGCTTCTCCTCGTCACCGACCAGCAGGAACCGCGCATGCGGATGCCGTTCGGCGGCGAGCGCCACACCGCGCACCACCATTTCGGGCGCATGATCGCCGCCCATGGCGTCGACCGCCAGGGTAAAGGGCGGACTCACCGCCACGGCGACCGTGCCGACGACCAGGTCAGCCGCGAACGGCGCCCTTCAGCGGCTTGCCGGCGGCAACCACCTCGCGACCGTCGTAATGGCCGCAATGGCTGCACACATGGTGCGGACGCTTCAACTCGCCGCAATTGGAACATTCGGCATGGGCCTCGTTGCTGAGGGCGAGATGGCTGCGCCGCATGCCCTGGCGGGAGGGGGAGGTCTTACGTTTCGGAACGGCCATGGCGAATCGCCTTTGCAAGAGATCGGGAGCGCCCGCGCATCCGCAAGAGCGACGGCGTCACGGGACAGCACATAGGGTGAGCCGCGCCGCATAGCAAAGCCCGCCCTCCCCGGCAAGCGCCCCGCCCCGCCAGCCGCGCCGGTCAGCCCTGCCCGCCATCGCCGCGTCGCCCCGAAAGTGCCGCGAACGGGCCGGCGGGCCCGCCCTGGGCGGCGGTGGGAGCCACCGCGCCGGGCTGGCGCGGGTATGGATCGAGATCGAGCCCGAGCTGTTCGGCCGCCGCCTCGCCGAGGTCGATCACCCCGTCGCCATAGGGCAGCTCATCGATCGAATCGGGGTCCTCGTCGGATTCCGTGCCTTCCGGCACGAAGCGGACGGCGAACTGGATGCGCTGGCCGGTCTCGAACGGCTCCAGGCTCACCACGCACTCGCGGGTCAGCGCCACCACCAGATCACCCTCGGCATGTATGCGCCCGGCGCCCTCCGCCACGAGTCGCCACCGACAGGTCAGCGCGGCGATCGCGGGGACGTGCATGCGCAGCGCCAACGCGGCGCATTCCTCCGGCGTGGCGCGCACCAGCCGCTCCAGCCCCTGCGCGGGCAGCTCGGACAGGCGCAGCGGCCGGCAGAACTCGATTGGATGGGGTGGCGGCTGGGCGGTCATGCCGCCGCTAGCGCCAGCGCGGCGGGGGCGAGGAACTCCACCGCCCCGGCGAACAGCCCGGCCACCGGCCGGCCCGCCAGCGCCTGGTCCTGCGCGACCACGATGCGCGCCAGCCGCGCCGGCGCCGCGGCGTCGGGCGGCGCGGTGCGCCACACATTGCGCGCCAGCGCCGCGGTGAGGGCGTCGAGGTCGGGCGCGCCAAGGTCGGGGTCAGGCGCGCCGAGTGCGGCCTGATAGACCGCCGAGCGTCCATGCAGCGCCTCCCACATCGCGCGCACCCTGCGCCCGACCGACAGGTCGCCCACCCCCATCTCCCGCAAATTGATGTCCATGTCGGCGAACATCGCGTCAAACACCGCCTGCGCCAGCTTCGCCCCGGCCTTGCCCGCGTCCGGCGCGCCCAGGCGCCGGATCAGCAGGAACACATGCAGCCCCACCAGATCGAACCGCCCATCGAGCGTGTCGGGAACCGCAAGCTCTTGATAATAAAACGGATCGCGCGCGGCCGCCACGGCGGCGCCATACAGCGCGAAGCCGGTGCGCTCATACCGGCGGCGGCCAGGCAGGCCGATCATCGGCGGCGGCGAACGGAACTGGGTTGGCTGGAAAGCATTTGACTTGCGGCCTGACGCATGGGACGCGACAGACATAGCGCGACCGCGCGCCGGGTCAATTGGCCGCGCGTTCACGCTCCCGCCCGATCTGGAGCCATGCCGTGACGTCTTCGATGCCTGCGAACCATCCTGATCGCGCGCCACGCGCGCCGGCCAACCATCCTGATCGCGCGCCACGCGCGCTCGGGCTCGCGTTCGCCGCCCTGCTGCTCCTCGGCGGCTGCTCGATGTTCGCCCCGCCGGTGCAGCAGCACGGCATCATCGTCGACAAGGACGATCTCGACCAGCTGGTGATCGGCACCTCCACGCGCAACGACGTGGTCGCCGCCATCGGCTCGCCGACGATGAAGGCGAGCTTCGACGAGAACACCTGGATCTACATCAGCGAGCGCACCTATCTGCGCATCATGCGCACCACCGGCATGGACAGTCTGAAAGTGCTGACCCTGACCTTCGACGACAAGGGCATTCTGCGCGGCATCAAGCGGATCGACGACAAGGACCAACAGCCGGTCAGCATCGTCAGCGCCACAACGCCTTCGCCGGGCACCGAGGTGTCGTTCATGCAGCAGTTGCTGGGCAACATCGGCAAGGTCAATCCCGGCCTGGGTGACACCAACACACCCGGTGGCATCGGCCCGTCGGGTGGCGGTCTGACCGGGATGCACTGATCCCGGCCCAACCGCCTGATTTCCCTCTATTTATCGTTTGCGACGCTGGGCGCCAGCACGCTGCTGATGGTCTCGCGCAGCACGATCACGCGCACATCCTTGGCGATCTCCACCTCGATCTCGCTGACCGGCTTGCCGTCCTTGTCGGGCGGCACCCGCGTCACCTGCCCAACGATGCCGCCCTGGGTCACCACCCGGTCGCCGCGCTTCAGCCGCGACAGCATCGCCTTCATTTCCTTCTGACACTGCTGCTGCGGGCGGATCATCAGGAAATAGAAAACCACGAAGATCAGCACCAACGGCACGAATTGCGACGCGTTGGACATCAGGCCCGAAACATCTTGCGCATAGGCGGGTGAAATCAGCATCGGCTCCAGCTCGACCACATCGATCGGGCACCTTGCCCGACGGGAGCGCGGACCATAGGGTGCCGCCCCAAGCCGTCAAGCCGGCCCGATTTTGCCTTCTCGCGGAGACCCGCCCTGTCGGACGAACCAAGCCTTGCCCTGCTCACCCGCATCGCCGCCGCGCTGGAGCGGCTCGCGCCGCCGCCGCCGCCGCCGCCCGACGCCACCATCGCCGACGCCTTCGTGTGGCATCCGCTGTGGCACCGGCACGGATCAGCACCCGGCCCCGCGCTGGTGCCGGTGGACAGGGTCGCCGCGGTGCCGCTGGCGCTGCTGCACGGCATCGACCGCCAGCGCGAATTGCTGCTGGAAAACACGCTGCGCTTCGCGCGCGGCCTGCCGGCCAACAACGCCATGCTGTGGGGCGCGCGCGGCATGGGCAAATCCTCGCTGGTGAAAGCCGCCCACGCCGCCGCCAACGCCGAGTTGCCCGCCAGCCTCGCGCTGATCGAGCTGCAACGCGAGGACCTGCGCACCCTGCCCGCGCTGCTCGACGTGCTGCGCGACGGCCCCCGCAGGTGCCTCGTGTTCTGCGACGACCTGTCCTTCGAATCCCAGGATGCCGACTACAAGGCGCTGAAATCGGTGCTCGATGGCGGCATCGCCGGGCGGCCGGCCAACGTGCTGTTCTACGCCACCTCCAACCGCCGCCACCTGATGCCGCGCGACATGATCGACAATGAGCGCCAGACCGCGATCAACCCCACCGAGGCGACCGAGGAAAAGGTCTCCCTGTCGGACCGCTTTGGCCTGTGGGTCGGGTTTCATCAATGCGACCAGGACGCCTATTTCGCGATGATCGAGGGCTACGCGGCGGCGTTCGGCATCGATCTGCCGGTGGAAACACTGCGCGCGCAGGGCGCGGAATGGTCGGTCACGCGCGGCGCGCGCTCCGGGCGCGTCGCCTGGCAGTTCATCGCCGACCTCGCCGGCCGGCTCGGCATCCGGGTCGGCTGAACGTCAACACTTCAAGGGGGGAAACAGCATGAGCAACCAGCTTCCGGACGTGCAGCAGCACGGCATCTTTCACCGCCGCTTCGGTGACGTGGTGGTCACCGCCATCTCCGACGGCCACATCCAGGCGGCGCTGGGCGTGTTCCAGGGCATCACCGCCGAACAGGGCGAGGCCGAGCTGGCCCGCGCCTTCCGCCCATCCCCGCCCAGCTTCGCGGTCAATGTGTTCGTCGTGCGCGCGGCCGGGCGCACCGCGCTGATCGATGCCGGCGGCGGCGACATCTATCCCGCCGCCGGACGCATGATGGCAGCCCTCGCCGCCTGCTCCATCGCCCCGGAATCGGTGGACACGGTGCTGCTCACCCACACCCACCGCGACCATGTGCGCGGGCTGGTGGATGCGCACAACAAGGTGCGCTTCGCCAACGCGCGGGTGCTGGTGCATCAGGCCGATCTCGATTTTTTCCTCGATCCCGCCAAGGCCGAGGGCATGCCCGCCCCGATCGCCACCACCTTCCCGGTGGTCGAGGCCTCGCTGCGCCCCTATGGCGACCAGGTCGTGGGCTTTCGCGGCGAGGTGGAGCTGTTCCCCTCGGTCAGCTCGGTGGAGCTGCCCGGCCACACGCCCGGCCATTGCGGCTTCGCCGTGGGCGGGCGCGACGGCGTGCTGATCTGGGGCGATGTGATGCATCTGCCCGAGGTGCAGGCGGCCTATCCGGATGCGACGCTGGTGTTCGATTTCGACGGAGCGCAGGCCGCCGCCAGCCGGCGCAAGACGCTGGAACTGGCCGCCTCCGAGCGCCTGCTGGTCGGCGGGATGCATCTGCATTTCCCCGGCCTCGCCCACGTCGTGCGCCGCGACGCCGCCTTCGCGGTGGTGCCCGAGCCTTGGACCAGCGCTTACTGAGCCAGCATTATTCGAAAGCGCAGGCCGGCAGCATCGGGCGGACCACATCCTCCGCCGCCAGGCTGCCGGTCTTGCGGAAACTGTCGAATTTGCCGTCCATCTCTGCGGTTTTCTTCACCTCATAAATATCCACGCCGGTCATCATGCGGCCATCGGCGCGCACCCGCGCGGGCTTGCCGAAATAATCCGCCGTCAGCGACTTGATCTTCGCCATCACCGCCGCCGCCTCGGTGGTGCCCGCCGCCGCCACCGCGTTCAGATAATGCGTCACCGCGGCGTAGGCGTCGGCCTGCTGGTTGCCCGGCATCGCCCCCATCTTCGCCTGATAGCGCCGGGCGAAATCGCGCGCCCGCGGGCTCTGGTCCCAGTAGAACTGCTCCACCGCGAACAGCCCCTGCGCGCTGTCCGCGCCCAGCGCATCGAGGTCGGATTGTTGCAGCAGCGGCGCCACGATCATCTGTCCCGGGCGCGGCATCCCGAACTCGTGCGCCTGCTTGAGATTATTCACCAGCATGTCCGACGCGGTGGCCAGCGCGATGACATTGGCGCCCGAGCTTTGCGCGGCCAGCAGATATTGCGCGTAGTCGGTGGTGCCGACCGGATAGCGCGAGGCGCCGAGCGAACGCCCGCCAAGCTTTTCCAGTGCGGCGATGCTGTCGCGTTCGAGCGACTGGCCGAGCGCGTAATCGACGGTGATGAAATACCATTGGTTGCCGCCGCGCGCCATCACCGCGCGCGGCACCGCCTGCGACAACATATAGGAATCCGCTGCCCAGTGCAGCGTGTACGGCGAGCAGTGGGCGGAGGTGAGGTCCGAGGTCAGCGGCGAGGTGGCCAGATAGATGCGCTTTGCCGCCCGCGTCATGTCCGCCACATTGAGCGCCGCGGCCGACATCGCGACATCGCCGATCGCGTCATAGCCCTCATCGATCCATTTGCGCGCCTGCGCGCTCGCGACATCGGGCTTGAGCGCGAAATCCGCGTCATCGAGCTGGATTTTTCGCCCCAGCACGCTGCCGCCGAAATCCGCCACCGCCATGCGCGCCGCCGCCACCGTGCCCGGACCGCCTGAGGCCGCGCCGATGCCGGTCTCATTGGTGACAAAGCCGATTCGCACCGGCTGCGCGCGCGCCACACCGGCCAACGACACGGCTCCCGCGAGCAGCAACATCGTCATGATCGCGCGCATCTTTTCCCCCCGAACGTTTGGCCCGAGCCTCGCCGCTGGGCGCGCGCCGGTCAAGCGGATGTGATCAGCGTCTGC
>DAHWBL010000395.1 GCA_027323595.1 Acetobacteraceae bacterium
CTGAAAGGCCACCAGCAGACCAAGGACGAAATGGCCCGCTTCATGGCCGAGGTCGCGCCACACTTCAAAACCAAGATCACCGCCCGCGTCGCGGCGGAATAGGCAAAACCCCAGGCGCGGTCAGGGTAGAACCGACCGCGCCTGCCGGCCGCCCAGGCTGTCGCCAAGCCGCCAGACCGCCAGCAGAGCGCCGATCGAGACCATCAGCATCCCCGCCGCGATCATCAGCCCGATCGAAAAACTGCCGGTCAGATCACGAAAAAACCCGGTCACCGGCGGGCTCGCCGCGGCCCCCACCAGCCCCGTCGCGCTGATCATCGCAATGCCCACCGGGCGGGCACGCGCCGACAATCTTCCAGCCACCAGCGTAAAGAAAATCCCCTGCGCGGCAAACGCGCAGCAGATCGCAAGCGTGAGGCCCGCCAGCTTCACCACCGCATTGCCCGACAGCGCCAGCACCATCCACCCCACCGCCGCCAGCGCCAGCGGCGCGATGCAATGCCACACACGCTCCTGCCGCCGGTCGGACCGCGCGCTCCACCACGGCATCACCAGCACCGCGAACGCCGGCGCGATCGCGTTCACCAGCCCCACGGTGACAAAGGAACTGCCCGCAGGCACCAGCTCGCGCACGATCTGCGGCGACCAGGTCGCGTAGGTCGCCAGGCTCACCGGCAATCCGAAATAGGTGAGCGCCAGAAACAACATCAGCCAACTGCCATATTCGCGCCGGGGGCTCTGCCCGCCATCCGCGCGCACCGGCTCCTGGCGCACCATCGCCGCGGCCAACGCGGATTTCTCCGCCGCCGACAGCCACCCCGCGTTGCGCGGCAGATCGGTCAGGAAATAAAATCCATAGATCCCCATGAGAACCGATGGAATCCCCTCAAGCAGGAACAGCCACTGCCACCCGGCCAGGTCGAGCACGCCATCCATCTGCAACAACGGACCCGAGACCAGCGGGTTCAGCACGAAACTCACCGGCTGCGCCAGCATGAACAGGCTCATCGCCCGCGCGCGATGATATTCCGGCAGCCACAGGCTCAGATACAGCACCACGCCAGGCAGAAACCCTCCCTCGGCGAGCCCGAGGATGAAGCGCAGCGCATACAGGCTGTTCGCCCCGGTGGCGAACATCATCGCCGCCGACGCCAGCCCCCAGGTGATGGTGATCCGCGGCAGCCACCAGCGCGCGCCCACCCGCGCCATCATGATGTTGGAGGGAATCTCGGCAAGAATATAGCCAACCGAGAAAATCGTGATGGTGAAACCAAACTGCATCGCGTTCAGCCCGAGGCTCTTGCGCATCTGCAATCCGGCGAAGCCGATATTGGTCCGGTCCAGACTCATCGCGATCGACAGGGCGAACAAAAATACGCTCAGCCGCACGAAAACCCGCCGAACCGCGCGCGCCTCCGCCTCGCTCAGCGCCTCGCTGGTCGTCACGGCACGATCACGAGATTGGTAAAGCCGCCGTCGCGATCAGGCATCTCCTGCAATGCCTCGTTCACCCGCGCGAGCGGATAGACCACATGCGAAAACACCTACAAATCAAGACTGCCCACCGGCGCCATCTCCGCCAATGCCTGGCCCTGCGCGGCGGAGAACCAGTTGCTGCCGATCAGCGAAATCTGCTCGTCCATCATCCAATGCACATCCATGCTCACCGGCCCGCCGGTGCCACCGATATTGACCACCCGCCCGCCACGGCGCAGCGCGTAGATGCTGTGCATCATCTGCTCGGGCGGCGCGCCCGGACCGACGCAATCGATCACCGCGTCCACCCCCTCGCCGCCATTGCGCGCCCGCGCCCAGGCAGCGACATCGCCTGTGCCGATCTGCATCGTCTCGATCCGCCCGGCCCCGATCGCTTCCAGCCGCCGCAGCCGCGCGGCGTCGCGCGCGGTGCCCAGAATGCGGCTCACCCCGCTGCCCAGCGCGATCAGCGCCGCGCCCAGCCCCAGCGTGCCGGTGATGCCGTTGATCAACAAACAATCGCCCGGCCCCGCGCCGGTCTTGCGCACCCCGGCGAACGCGGTGCCCAGCTAGCCAAACCGCGCCGCCTGCTCATTGCTCACATTGTCGGGCAGACGCACCAAGGTTGAAGCCGGCGCCAACAATTGTTCGCACAGGCCGCCATAGGGATAGGCCTCGAACAACCGATGCGAATCCGCACCAAAACCGAAATAGCCCCGAAACGTATAGGCCCGGCAATTCAGGCTTTCGCCCGCCCGGCACGCCCGGCACGACCCGCACGACAGCCCCGGATTGCAATAGACCCGCTCGCCCGGCGCCCAGCCGATCACCTGCGCGCCCACCGCAGCGATCTCACCCACCGCATCGAGCCCGAAGATCGCCGGCATCGGCGGCAACGGCAGCTCGGGAAACCATCCTTGCCAATGTTTCAGCACATTGCCCAGATTTGGCACGATGCCGCAGGCGCGCACCCGCACCACCACATCGTTCGGCCCCGGTGTGGGCACCGCGATCCGCTCCAGCCGCATCGCCTCGCCGGGCACGTAGGTTCGGGCCGCCAGCATGGTCTGGGTCACGTTTGCATCCTCCGGTTTTGCCCGAGCATGCCGCAAGACGCCGCCGACGCCAACCGGGGAGCGCCGCTCAGCCGCGCAGGCCCAGCCGCTCCAGACGCGGCAGCACCTCGTCACGAAAATACGGCAGCTCATCAAGATAATTCACGAACGACGCGGCCATGCCGTCATAGCCGATCTCGCTGATCATCTGCAGCTCACGCGCGATATCATCCGGCGAGCCGATCATCGGATAGCTGCCATTGCCGCCGATATGGCGCTGGCGCAACGCCGCCGCGCCATGATGGGCGCGCGCCTGCGGCGAGGGAAACGCCAGATCAAGCAGATGCTCATAGGCCTCCTGGTCGCCATTTTCCTCGACATAATAATGATGATAGTCAATCGCCTCCGGCCGCGTCGGCCGGCAGACATAATATCCCGAGGTGAATATCTTGATGTTCTGACGCCCCAGCTCGGCCGCCCGCGCCCGCGCCGCGGCGACCGCGGTACGCCCCTGCTCGGGCGTGAGCAGCAGATTGAACAAAATGTCGGAATTCTCCAGCGCGAAATCCTGCCCCGCCGGTGACGCGCCGGCGTTCATGATCAACGGCCGCGTGCCACCATAGGGCTTCGGATCAGAAATCAGCCCGGCGAGCTTGATGAAGTCGCCATCGAAGGAAAACTCCTCGCGCTCCTGCCACAACATGCGGATCACCCGCAGCCACTCGCGCGCATAGGCATAGCGTTCGTCATGCGCGCGGTTGGCGAGCCCGAACATGTCGAACTCGTCCTGGTTCCACCCGCACACGACATTCATCGCCAGCCGCCCATGGCCGATGAGGTCGGCGGTGGCAAACTGCTTGGCCGTCACCACCGGATGAAACATCGGCGCGTGAATGGTGGAAAACACCGTGATCGCGCGCGTCTGCGCCAACAGCCCGCAGGCATAGATCGTTGGCTCCAGCACCGATCCATGGAAATTGGTGGCACCGCGATAGCCCTTCCAGCGCGCGATCGGCAGCATGAAATCAAACCCCGCATCGTCGGCCATGCGCGCCAGCGCCAGATTGTCGTCCCACTCCCCGCTCCACCGCTCCGGCACTTTCGTCGCCGCCCGGCCGGACGAACAATTGGCGGCGAACAGCCCAAGCTTGAGCCTGTTGCGGTTATGCATCTCCGCCCGATCGGCAATGCTGGCGCCCGGATATGCCATGTCGAAAACTCCCTGCCTGCCGATCACCGCGCGCTGATGAGCCCCGCGACCGACCCGGCGCGCTTTGGCTGCGCATCGATCAGCACCACCGCGAGCCGGCAGGGCTCGGTGCCGCGATTGGCCCAGGCGTGATAGGTGCCACGCTGGATCAGCACATCGCCGGCCCGCAACGTGACGAACGTCGTGTCGTCAAGAAACATGTCGATCTCACCGGTGATGCAGATCACATAATCCACGGTGTCGGTCCGGTGCACCCCATGCACGGAGTTCCCAGGCTGGAACTCCATCATCGTGAACCGGCTGCCGCCCGCCGGTGGCGCGGAGCCCAGAATGCGCGCGCCCTCGTCCACGTCTCCCAGGATCGAGGTCGGCGTCGCATCGGTGGACCACATCATCGTGGATGACACGTTCGGGTCAGGGAATTTATGGTTCCCCGCCGGCCCATCGATCAGGATCACCGGGGCGCCATCGCCATCATGGCCGGTGACCACGCGGCGCAGCAGCGGTGCGGGACGATCGATCATTATTTTTCTCCTGAACGAAAATGCGGAAACAACACCGATGTCAGCCCGCGCGGTGCGAACAGAACAACGCAGATCAGGGCTGGACCGAAAACAAGCTGCCAGTGGGTCGTCAGCGTGCCGAGCGCGAGCTGGCCGATGATATAGAACGCCGCTCCCAACGGCGCGCCCCACAGCGAACCCACGCCGCCGAGCAGCACCATCGCCACCAGCTCGTTGGAGCGCGTGATCGACAAATCCGACGGGCTGATGAACATATCAAGATTGGCCATCAGCACCCCCGCCAACCCGGCGATGGCACCCGACAGGACAAAGCAGGCGAGCTGATAGAAAAACGGGTCGATCCCAAGTGCCCTGATGCGCGCGGCGTTCTGCCGCGCGCCGCTGATCACCTGGCCGAACCGTGACGACATCAGCCGCCACAGAAACAACAGCGCCACGGCGAACAGCGCCAGAACCAGATAATAAAAACTCGTCCGATCGCGCAGATCGAGCCAGCCAAGGCGCGACGGCGCGCGCAGCCGCATGCCGTCATCGCCGCCATACTGCTCCAGCGAGACCGCGAAGAAATAGACCATCTGCGCGAATGCCAGCGTGATCATGATGAAATACAAACCGCTGGTGCGCAGGCTGACCGCGCCCACCATCGCCGCGAGCACCCCTGCCGCCCCGATCGCCAGCGGCCAGACGATCAGCGGATCGACGCTGCCCTCGATCACCACCGGCCAGGTCAGCAGCGGCACATCGTTCACCTGGTGCCAGGCCAGAATGCCAATGACGTAGGAGCCAACACCAACAAATGCCGCATGGCCAAGGCTGACCATGCCGCCGAACCCCAGCACCAGATTGAGGCTGCTGGCGGCCAGCGCGAAAATCAGGATGCGGGTGAGCACGCGCAGATAAAATGGCTGGCCGATCGCGCCAAACGCCATCGGCGCGGCCACCAGCAATGCTGCGGCAACGACGATCCAGATCGCGCGCCAGCGCCGCGATCCGCGCAAAGACCTAGACATTGGCAGGAAACAATCCGCGTGGACGCCAGAACAGCACCGAGGCCATCATCACATAGATGACGATCTGCGAAATCCCCGGCGGCAGAAGCACCCGTCCGACGGTATCGGCGATCCCCACCAGCACGGCGGCCAGCGCGGCCCCGCGGATCGAGCCGATGCCACCGATCACGATCGCGATCAGGCTTTGCACCAGAACCGGCTCGCC
>DAHWBL010000420.1 GCA_027323595.1 Acetobacteraceae bacterium
GCCATCGGCGATGTGATCGAAGGCGCGATGCTGGCGCACAAGGCCGAGGATGAGGGGGTGGCGCTCGCCGAGATCCTCGCCGGGCAGGCGGGGCATGTGAAGTACGAGGCGATCCCGTCCGTGGTTTATACCGCGCCGGAAGTGGCGGCTGTGGGGCGGACCGAGGAGGAATTGAAAACCGCTGGCGTGGCCTATAAAGTTGGAAAATTCCCGTTCACCGCCAATGGCCGTGCGCGCGCCATGGGCCACACTGACGGGTTCGTGAAAATTCTCGCCGACGCGCATTCCGATCGCATTGTGGGCGCGCACATCATCGGCCCGGATGCCGGCACGCTGATCGCCGAGATCGTCACCGCGATCGAGTTCGGTGCATCCTCGGAGGATGTGGCGCGCATCTGCCACGCCCATCCCAGCCTCAACGAGGCCGTCAAGGAAGCCGCCCTGGCGGTGGAGGGGCGCGCGCTCCATATCTGACCGCGGAGGCTGGCATGACGCGGACGCTGGCACTGACGATGGGCGATCCCGCCGGCATTGGCGGTGAGATTTCGATCCGTGCCTGGCAGGCGCTGCGTGGCTCGGGGCTGGGGTTCGTGCTGCTCGATGATCCGGCGCGGCTGCCTGCCATCGCGCGCGTGCTTGGCGTCGAGCTGGCCATCCGCGTCGTTGATCGACCCGATGCGTCGGGCTTTGACGATGCCTTGCCGGTGCTGCCGGTTCGCCTTGCGGTGCCTGGCCATCCCGGCCGTCCGGATGCGGCCAATGCGGCGGGCGTGATCGGGTCGATCCGGCGGGCCACCGAACTCGCGCTGGCCGGCGAGGTTGTGGGCGTCGTCACCAACCCGATCAGCAAGCAGACCCTTTATGCCGCCGGTTTCGGCCATCCGGGTCATACGGAGTTTCTTGCCGAGCTCTGCAAGGTTGCCAAGCCCGCGGTGATGATGCTGGCCGGGCCGGAGCTGCGGGTGGTGCCGGTGACCATTCATGTCGCGTTGCGCGCGGCGCTTGATTGTCTTGATACCGAGATGATCCTGCACGCCGCGCGCACCACCGAGGCGGCGTTGCGCCGCGATTTCGCCATCGCCCGCCCGCGCCTGGCCATCGCCGGGCTCAACCCGCACGCGGGCGAGGGCGGCGCGCTGGGCGGGGAGGATATCGCCATCATCGCGCCCGCGGTCGCGGCCCTGCGCGCGCAGGGGATCGACGCCACCGGCCCGCACCCGCCCGACACCATGTTCAGCGCGCGGGCGCGGGCGAAATATGATGTGGCGATCTGCATGTATCACGACCAGGCGCTGATTCCGCTCAAGACGCTCGATGTCGATCATGGCGTCAACATCACGCTCGGCCTGCCGATCGTGCGCACCTCGCCCGATCACGGCACCGGCTTTGACATCGCCGGCAGCGGGCAGGCCGACCCGACGAGCCTGATCGCGGCGATCGAGATGGCGGCGCGCATGGGCCGTGCCCGCGGCGAGGCCGCGCGCGCATGAGCCGCCCGCCGACCCGCCTGGGCGTCAACATCGATCACGTGGCCACGCTGCGCAACGCGCGCGGGGGCACCCACCCCGATCCGCTGCGCGCGGCGCGCATGGCCATCGCCGCAGGGGCGGACGGCATCACCATCCATCTGCGCGAGGATCGCCGCCACATTCGCGACGAGGATGTCGCGCGCATCCGCGCGGGCATCGCGGTTCCGCTCAATCTGGAGATGGCCGCCACCGACGAGATGCTGGCCATCGCGCTCGCCCATCTTCCTCATGCCGCCTGCATCGTTCCCGAACGCCGTGCCGAGGTCACCACCGAGGGCGGGCTCGATGCGGCCGCAGGGATGGCGGGCCTGCGCCCGATCGTCGCCGCGCTGACGGCGGGCGGCGTGCGGGTGAGCCTGTTCATCGATCCTGATCCGGCCCAGCTTCATGCCGCCGCGGCACTCGGCGCGGCGGTGGTGGAGCTGCATACCGGCGCCTATGCGCATGCCAGGCCCGGCGAGCTGGAGCGGCTCAGGGTGGCCGCGTCACTGGCCGAACGGCTTGGGCTGGAATGTCATGCCGGCCACGGGCTTGATTTCGACAATGTGGGCGCGGTCGCGGCGATCCCGCAGATCCGCGAGCTCAATATCGGGCATTTCCTGATCGGCGAGGCGATTTTCGACGGGCTCGTCCCGGTGGTCGCGCGGATGCGGCGGATCATTTCCGCCGCATCCTGAATTACTTGATCAATTCATTCAAAACGTAATCGTTATGGGCGCCGAGTGCCGGGCCCGGCCAGCCGACCACGGTTTCGGGGGCGTCGCCATCCATGCGGATCGCGGGGCCCGGATGCAGGGTGGCGCCGACCAGCGGGTCGTCGATGTGCAGCACCGCCTTGCGCGCGACGAAATGCGGATCGGTGGCGCAGTCGGCGATGTCGTACAGCCGTGAGGCCGGCACCTCGGCGGCTTCCATGATGTCCTGCGCGTCCTTCGCCGGCAGCGTGCGGGTCCAGGCGGCGATCGCGGCGTCGAGTTCGCGGCTGTGCTGGCAGCGCAGGGCGTTGTTGGCGTAGCTCGGATCATCGGCGAGCTCGGGGCGGCCGATGGCGGCCATCAGGCGGCGAAAGATCGGCTCGGAATTGCCGGCGATGGCGAGCCATTTGCCGTCGCTGCACGGATAGGTGTTGGTGGGGGCCGCGGTGGGCAGGGCGGCGCCATAGGGCTGGCGGATGCGCCCGTCCAGCGCATATTCGGGCAGCATGCCTTCCATCAGGCTGAAGATGGAATCGACCAGATTCACGTCGATCACCCGTCCGCGCCCGGTGCCGGTGACATCGCGCTGCCACAGCGCGGCGAGCACGCCGATGGCGCCGTACATGCCGGCGAGGTCGTCGCCGATGGAGATGCCGCAGCGTGGCGGCGGCAGGTCCGAGGCGCCTTGCGGATGGCCGGTGAGGTGGCGGATGCCGCCCATCGCCTCGCCGATCGCGCCAAAGCTGGGGCGGTCGCGATAGGGCCCGTCCTGGCCGTGGCCGGAGATGCGCGCGATCACCAGGCGGGGGTTCATCTTTTGCAAAACGTCAGGCCCGAGGCCGAGCTTTTCGATCTGGCCGGGGCGGAAATTTTCCACCAGCACGTCGGCGCGGGCGAGCAGGGCGAGCGCCTTGTCGCGGTCCTTCTTGAGGTCGAGCACCACCGACAATTTGTTGCGGCCATGGATCGAGAACCACACCGCGCTGCCATCCACCGCGGCTCCCCAGCCGCGGATCGGGTCGCCGCCCGGGGGCTCGATTTTGATCACCTCCGCGCCGAGGTCGGCGAGGACGCGGGTGCAGAACGGCCCGGCGATGTAGTGGCCGAGTTCGACGATCTTGAGCCCGACCAGCGGGCCGGTGCGCCTGGGCGGTGTCATGCCAAATCCCCCCGTGTCGGGCGGTGAGCGCCCGGAAATTGGTCCGGACAAATTCTAGCCAAGCTCGGCGGTCCTGTCCAATATGCGCTGTGGGTCAGCCTGGGTGGTCCCAGGCGATCCAGTTGCCGGCGGAGACGTTGCGCTGGTCCTTGGGCAGCACGTCCAGTGCCGCCACATCCTCGGCGTCGAGCACGATCTTGAGGGCGTCGAGATTGGCGCGCTGGTTGTCGATGCCGCCGGCCTTGGGGATCGCGGCGACGCCGGGCTGGCGCAGCAGCCAGGCGAGCGCGATCTGGGCGGGGCGCGCGCCGTGGCGGGCGGCGATCCGCGCCAGCTCCGGATGGTCCAGCACGCGGCCCTTGCCGAGCGGGGCATAGGCGGTGACGACCACGCCGTGGGCCCGGGCGTAGTTCAGAACCGCTGTCTGGCCATGCAGAATATTGAATTCGACCTGGTTGCACGCGATCGGCGCGCCGATCTGCTCGATCGCCTGGCGCAGCAGGGCGACCGGAAAATTCGACACCCCGATGGCGCGTGCCAGCCCCTGCGCATGCAGGCGCTGCATCACCGCCATCGCCGCCGGCAGGTCGGCTGCCATGGTCGGCGAGGGCCAGTGGATCAGATACAGATCGACATAGGAGGTGCGCAGCTTGGCCAGGCTCTCATCGAACGAGCGGGCCAGCGCGTCGGGGGCGAGATTGGTGTGCCAGACCTTGGTGGTGAGATGGATCTGCTCGCGCAGCCCGCTCGCCGCGATCGCCGCGCCGACATCCTCCTCGTTGCCATACATCTGCGCGGTGTCGATGTGGCGATAGCCCAGGCCGATCGCGCTCTCCACCGAGGCGCGACAGGCCGCGCCTTTCAGCGTGTAGGTGCCAAGCCCGAGTTGGGGCATGCGCAGCCCATGTTCACCAAGAACCTGCATTGTCGTTATCCTTTCGAGGTCAGATCGATCACCGCGACCCCGCCGCTCTCGTCGGCGGTGGCCAGGAACGCGCCGGTGGGGTGCCAGGCGAGCGCGGATATCGCCGCCCCGCCGCTGGGGCAGACCGGCAGCACGCGCTGGGTGGCGATGTCGGCCAGGATCACCAGCCCGTCGGCGAAGCCGGCCGCCACCACGTCCTGTTTGGGGTGGCAGGCCACCGCGCTGACCAGCACCCCGGCACCGCCGGCGATCTCCATCGGCGCCTTGCCCATCGGGCCGCCGCCGAAGAACGGCCACAGCACCACCGCGTCGGCGCCGGAGGTGGCGAGCCACTTGCCGTTGCGGGTGAAGGACAGCGAGCGGATTTTCGATGGATAGCCGCTCATGCGCATGTCCTGCCCATCGGCCAGGCGCCAGCCATGCAGCGCGTTCTCCTGCATCGCGCTGACCACCGCGTCGCCCTCGGGATGGAACGCGACCGCGAGGTGGCTGCCCTTCCATTCCAGCTTGCGCGGGCTGTCGGTGCGCGCGGCGACGAACCACAGCGTGCAGCCGTTATAGTGGCTGGCGACGATGCGCTTGCCGCGCGCGTCAAAGCAGATGCCGCCGATGCTGGATGGGTGGTCGAGCGATTTGAGCGTCGTGCCGGCACCGTCGAACAGATGCGCCGTCTTGGCGACCGCGCAGGCCAGGGTGCCCGATTCGGTGCTCGCCACATGCTCCACCCAGCGGCGGGCAAAGCGGGCGATGTCGCTGATGGTGCCGTCGGCGGCGAGGCGTCGGAAGGCGCCGTCATCGCCGCCGGTGATGAAGCCGCCGGGCGCTCCATCGGGGGCGAGCGCGAGCACCGCGCCCGCGTGCAGCGCGTGGCTGCTCCAGCCGCCATCGCCCAGATCGAACAGCCGCAGCGTGCCATCGCCGAGCGCGAAGGCGGCGGTCTGGCCGGCGCGGTCGAAGCAGGCGGCCACCGCCGGCGCGTCGAAGCGCGCGGGATGGCCGCGGCGGTCGATCAGATAGTCGAGCGTGGCGCTCAAGCCGGCACCTGGCAGGCCTCGAAGCCGCGGCGCAGCTGCGGTCGGTTGAGGTCGCGCCCGATGAAGACGATCTTGCTGCGGCGCGGCTCGCCTGGCTTCCAGGGGCCGATATAGTCGCCGTCGGCGATCATGTGCACCGCCTGGAAGGCGAAGCGGCGGTCCTCGCCGGGATGGGCGATCACGCCTTTGGTGCGCAGCAGGTCCGCGCCTTTCTCGGCCAGCAGGCCGCCGATCCAGGACTGGAATTTTTCCGGATCGATCGGGCGGTCCACCGCGAAGCTCACGCTGTAGATGCCCTGCGCGTGGCTGTGGGTATCCTCGGTGAGGAAGTTCGGGTCCATCGCCAGGATGCGGTCGAGCGCGAAGGCGTCGCGGTCGAGCAGGGTGGCGACCGGCACATCCGCGCGGGTGGCGTGATGCAGGGTGGCGAGCGGGTTGATCGCGCGCACGCGGGCCTCCACCTCGGCCAGCTCGGCGGCGGTCACGAGGTCGGTCTTGTTGATGATGACGATGTCGGCGAACGCGATCTGCGCGGACGCCTCTGGGCTGTCCTCCAGCCGGGCGGGCAGATTGCGCGCGTCCACCATGGTGACGATGGCGTCCAGCCGGGCGCGGGCGCGCACCCCTTCGTCGACGAAGAAGGTCTGCGCGACCGGGGCGGGATTGGCGAGCCCGGTGGTCTCGACGATGATGCCGTCGAAGCGGCCGGCGCGCTTGAACAGCCCGCCCAGGATGCGGATCAGGTCGCCGCGCACGGTGCAGCAGATGCAGCCGTTGTTCATCTCGAAGATTTCCTCGTCGCTGTCCACGACAAGGTCGTTATCGACGCCCAGCTCGCCGAACTCGTTGATGATGACGGCGTAGCGGCGGCCGTGATTCTCGGTGAGGATGCGGTTGAGCAGGGTGGTCTTGCCGGCGCCCAGAAAGCCGGTGAGCACGGTCACCGGCACGGTGGCATCGGCGGCCGGGCCGGCTTCGGGCGCGGTCATGGTGGTGTCTGACATGGGAAGCTCCAGCGTGGGGTCCGTGCCTGAACCTAGTGCCGCGCGCCGGCCGATCCAACCCGTCGGGCGATCATGGCCACAATACCGAGGCCGCCGGCACGTCGGCGTCGATCAGCCCCTGGGCGCGGGCGATGCGGTTCCAGGCGTTGATCTGCGCCACCGTGACGGTGGCATCGTAGTTGGAAAACGGCAGCGCGGTCACCTGGTCGGCGGTGAGCTTCAGATGGCGCGCCTCCGCCGCCTCGGCCTGCGGCTTGTGGCCGGGGATATAGGCGACCGCCTCGGCCATGGCGGCGCGAAACCCGGCGATCTGCGCGGGATGCGCGCCGGCCCAGGCGCGGGTGGCGACATAGAGGTTGGACAGCAGCCCGGCCGGGAAATGGGCGGTGAAGGGCGCGATCTCCTGGCCGATGCCGGCGGCGGTGAGCCGCCCGATGAAGGGCTGGGTGGTGGTGACCGCATCGACCTGGCCCAGATGCAGCAGATCGCCCATCTGGTTGAACGGCACCTCGACGAACACCACCCGCGCGGGGTCCACCCCGGCGTCGGCCAGCCACTGGCGGAACAGCACGTGATAGAAGCTGCCGATCGCCGACACGCCCACGCGCTTGCCGATGAAATCCCTCGGTGCGCGGATGGTGGTGCCGGCGCGGCCGACCACCGAGCCGTTCGGGTTTTCGGGCCGCACCACCGAGCCGCCGGCGATCACCACCAGATCGAGCCCGCCGGCCGCGGCCTGCAGCAGCAGCGGCTCGGTGATGCCGCC
>DAHWBL010000454.1 GCA_027323595.1 Acetobacteraceae bacterium
CGATCACGGCCTCAAAATCAGACCCATGGTCCTGCCAGACCGCTTCATCGACCATAATTCCCCAAACGCCCAATACGCAGAAGCCCTCCTCACCCATAAACATATCGTCTCAACCGCACTCAACGCTCTGGGTTCCACAGCTGGCCGGGACAATATCCGCGCCTGACGATCATGGGATGACACGCATGGGGCGCCGCCGCGCCGATGTGCTGCTGGTCGAGCGCGGACTGGTCGAATCACGCGCCCGCGCCCAGGCGATGATCCTGGCCGGACTGGTCTGGTCCGGCGATGCGCGCGTCGCCAAGGCCGGCGACCAGTTGCGTGAGGACGTCGCGCTGTCCGTGCGTGGCCAGCCGCACCCGTGGGTGTCGCGCGGCGGCCTCAAGCTGGTCGCCGGCCTGGACGGCTTTGGCCTGGACCCGCGCGACCGCGTGTGCATCGACGTCGGCGCCTCCACCGGCGGCTTCACCGACGTCCTGCTGAGCCGCGGTGCCGCGCGGGTTCACGCGGTCGATGTCGGACACGGGCAACTGGCGTGGAAGCTGCGTTGCGACCCGCGCGTGGTGGTGCACGAACGCTGCAATGCCCGCCACCTGACCGCCGAGCAGATCGGCGAGCCGATCGACGCGCTGGTCTGCGACGCGAGTTTCATTGGCCTGGCAACGATTTTGCCCGCGCCGCTGGCGTTGTGCGCGCCCGGCGCCTGGGCGGTCGCGCTGATCAAGCCACAGTTCGAGGCCGGGCCATCCCTGGTCGGCAAGGGCGGGGTGGTGCGCGACCCGGCGGTGCATGAGGCGGTCTGCGCGCGGGTGCGCAGCTGGTGGTCCGCCCTGCCAGGGTGGAACGTGCTGGGGATCGTGGCGAGCCCGATCACCGGCCCGGAGGGAAATCACGAGTTTCTGATCGCGGCACGGAAAAACTGATGGACATCATCACCCACAATGTCGCCGCCCGCCGCTTCGAGATGGCGCTTGGCGACCAGACCGCCTTCATCGCCTATGTCCCGCGCGGCGAGGTTCTGCTGCTGACCCATGCCGAAGTGCCCGCCGCCCTCAACGGCCAGGGCATCGGCGGCAGGCTGGTCCAGGCGACGCTGGACCTGCTGCGCACACAAGGCCGCCGCGTCGAGCCGCTCTGCCCGTTCATCGCCGTATGGATCGATCGGCATCCGCACTATGCCGACATGCTCGCATCCGACCCGCCACGAAGCTGATCATCCGGTTTACACTGCGGTATCGCCCGGGCGGGTTGACCGCGATACGGTTGCCTTTGGCCCGCGATCCGGGCATGTTTTGGTCATCCATGGGAGGGTCTGATGGCTCTGAGCGAACGCAAGAACACGCCGATATCCGACGCCGAGATGCAGCGCCGATGGGCACTGGCCCGGGCCGTGATGGCCGAGCACAAGATCGACGCGCTGCTGATGCAGAACAACAACGATCACATGGGCGGCTACGTCCGCTGGTTCACCGACGTCCCGGCCTGCAACGGCTATCCGGTGTCGATCGTCTTTCCGCGTGACGGGCTGATGAGCCTGGTGCGGCAGGGGCCGTTCGGCCTGTCGCGCGACCTCGATGACGGCAGCGACGGGTTCCTGCGCGGTGTCGGCCATCTTTATGGCACCCCGAGCTACGCCTCCGCACCCTACACCAACGAATACGACCCCGAACTTCTGATCGAGGCCCTGCGCCCCTTCGCGCACGCCACCATCGGGCTGCTCGGCACCTATCAGATGTCGTTCGCGCTGGTGGACTACATGAAGCGCCATCTGCCCAACGCCAGATTTGTCGATGTCTCCGACGCCATCGACATGGTGAAGGTGATCAAAAGCCCCGAGGAGATGGAGTTGTGCGTGCGCACCGCCCGGGTGCAGGACGGCGCCATGCGGGCGGCCTTCGCAGCACTTCGCCCCGGCATGACCGACAGCCAGGTCGCCGCCGTCGCGCAGAAATACTGCCATGACCACGGCACCGAAATGGGCATCTATCTGTGCGCCTCCTGGCCGGAGGGCGACTCCTCGCATTTCGGCGGCTGGCACGCCGGCAGCCGGGTCATCCGCAAAGGCGACGTCTACACGCTGCTGGTCGAAACCAATGGCCCCGGCGGGATGTATTGCGAGCTCGGCCGCACCGCAGTCGTCGGGCGCGCGAGCGCGCTTCTGAAGGACGAATTCGCCTTCACCCTGCAGGCGCGCCAATTCACCAACGCGCTGTTGCAGCCCGGCGCCAAGCCCGCCGATATCTGGAACGAATATAACGCCTTCATGGTGCGCAACGGCCGCCCGGCGGAAAGCCGGCTGTATTGCCACGGTCAAGGCTATGACCTGGTCGAGCGGCCATTGATCCGCATGGATGAGACGATGCCCATTCAAAAGGACATGAACATCGTCGTGCATCCGACCTATCAAAAGGACGGCGTGCTGTCCTGGATCTGTGACAACTACCCCATCACCGCCAACGGCCCCGGCCAGCGGATGCACGAATTCCCCGAGGAAATCGTCGAACTCGACTTCTGAGCGATCGGGGCGGCCACGGCGCGCTGCCGTGGCCGCCCAGGTCATGCCTTCCAGCGGTTGAAGCGCGTCTCCACCATGCGCGCGAGCTCGTTCAGCAGCACCGCCATCGCGGCCAGCAGAATGATCAGCGCGAACAGCTTGCCCGGCTGGAACGCCGAGCTGAACTGGGTGGTGAAAAAACCCACCCCGGCCGACGACACATAAAGCTCCGCCAGCAGCACGCCGAGCAGACAGCCGGCCATCGCAAGACGCATCGCGGTGAACAGGCTGGGCACCACGCTGGGCAGCACGACGTTCATCATGATCTGGCGGTGGCTCGCCCCCATCGAGCGCGCCGCGCGCAGCAGCGTCTGGTCGATCTGGCGCGCGCCGGCGGTCATCGTCAGGATCACCGCGAAGATCGAATGGGTGAGACCGAACATGATCTTCGCCTTGGCGCCGACGCCGAGCATCAAGATGAACAGCGGCAACACCGTGGATTGCGGAATCGCATACAGCATCAGCACGATCGGAAACGTCAGCCCGCGCCAGAAGCGCGACAACCCCAATGTCAGCCCGATCAGCACGCCACCGCCAACCGCGATCGCAAACCCCGCGAGCAGCTCGGCGAACGCGGCTCCGACCGCCTTCATCACGCCGGCATCGCCGGTGATGTCCACCAGACCCGCGGCCACCAGGCTCGGCGGAGCGACGAACAACGGATCGCCGAACAACCGCGCGCAGACCTCCCAGACCACCAGAACCAGAACGATCACCCCAAGGCGTGCCAGCGACGGGTGGATCGGGCGACGCGCCATCACCGGCCGGCCCGACGACGTAACCGCGGCACTCATTCGCCACCCCGCCGGCCACGCGCCTCGATCCAGGAGGCGATGAAGTTCAGAATCCAGGCAAGAATGATCGCCAGAAACACCCAGGCGAACATCGGCGCTATTTCCATGCTTTCCGCGTGCGACACGATGCGATGCCCCAACCCCTCGAAGCTGGCGAGCGTCTCGGCCCCCAGAATGGACAACAGCGAAATGACCAGCCCCAGCCGCAGGCCGGCCAGCACCACCGGAAAGGATGCCGGCAGCAGCACGCGAAAAAACAACTGAACATCCGACGCGCCCATCGACCGCGCGGCGGCGACCAGCGATTTGTTGACGTTGGCAAGCCCCGCGATGGTGGACAGCACGACCGGGAAAAACGCGATGGTCGCGCCGATCGCGATTTTCGATCCTCCGCCGATACCAAAAAACAGCACGTACAGCGGATACAGCAAAATGGTCGGCACCGAATACAGCCCGGCAAGCAGCGGATCGAACACCAGCACCGCATAGGCCGAGCGGCTGACCAGATAGCCGATGAGACAGCCGCTGATGGAGGCGATCGCAAACGCGAA
>DAHWBL010000459.1 GCA_027323595.1 Acetobacteraceae bacterium
TCGGCGCATCTGGTTGCCTGCCATCTGGTGGCGCCGGGCGATGGCGTGGTGTCGTGAAGGATCCTGTGCTCAGCATTGAAAGTCTCGATGTGACCTTCACAGGCGAGCGATTTGTGCCGGCGGTGCGCGCGGTGAGCCTTACGCTCGCGCCAGGGCGTGTGCTGTGCATCATCGGCGAATCGGGTTCGGGAAAATCGGTGACGTTGCAGGCGGTGATGCGGCTGTTGCCGCCGGGCGGCACGCGCTATGGCGGGCGCATCATGGCGTGCGGGCAGGACGTGCTGGCGCTGCGGCCGGCGGCGCTGCGGGCGCTGCGCGGACAGAAAGTTTCCATGATTTTCCAGGAACCGATGTCCGCGCTCGATCCGGTCTACAGCATCGGGGAGATGATCGGCGAGGTGGTGCGGATGCGGCAGGGCATCGGTCGGGCGGCGGCGCGGGCGCGTGCGATCGAGGCGCTGGAGCTGGTGCAGGTGCCCGATGCCGCGCGGCGGGTGGATGCCTACCCGCATGAGCTGTCCGGCGGGTTGCGCCAGCGCGCGATGATCGCGCTTGCCATCGCGAGCCGCCCGGAGCTTCTGCTGGCCGATGAGCCGACCACGGCACTTGATGCCACCGTGCAGATTCAGGTTTTGCTGCTGTTGCGCCGGCTGCGCGCGGAGCTGGGCATGGCGATGGTGTTCGTGACGCATGATCTTGGCGTGGCCGCCGAAATCGCTGATGAGGTCGCGGTGATGTATGCCGGACAGGTGGTGGAAAGCGGCAGCGTGGGTGACATTCTGCGCGCGCCGTTGCATCCCTATACCCGCGCGCTGATCAGCAGTTCGGTGCAGGGCGCGGCGGCCGGCGCGCGGCTTGCGACGATAAGCGGCGCGCCACCCGATCCGGCACGGTTGCCGCCGGGCTGTGCCTTCGCGCCGCGCTGTGTGGCGGCGGTTGCGGCCTGTGCGGTGAAGGCCCCTTCCGAGCGGGGTGGCAATGGGCGCATGATCCGTTGCGACCAGGTCGAATTGAATTAGCGAGGGGGGAGCGAGCATGCACGAGACAGGAATTTCGCAATCGGTGATCGATCGGGTGATCGCCCGGCGTGGGCGAGCGCATGTGTGGGACGATCTTGATCCGGCGCGCAGCGCGCTGGTGGTGATCGACATGCAGAACGGTTTCATGATGCCAGGTGTCGCGCATTCGCTGTGCGAGACCGCCGCGGCGACGGTGCCCAACATCAACGCGATCGCGGCCGCCCTGCGTGTGGCCGGCGGCAGTGTGGTGTGGGTGCAGAACCGCTTCACCGAGGAAAGCCGGCAGAGCTGGTCGAACGCGCATCTGATGGTTGGTCCCGAGCGCACCGAGCGCCGCGTGGAGGCGATGCGTGAGGGCAGCAAGGGGCACGAATTATGGGCCGATCTGGATGTGCGGGCCGAGGACATGATCGTGCAGAAGGAGCGTTTCTCGGCGTTCATCGAGGGTTCGTCGAATCTGGAATCGCTGCTGCGCGCGCGCGACATCGACACCGTGATCATCTGCGGCACGGTGACGAACGTGTGCTGCGAGAGCAGCGCGCGCGATGCGATGATGCGCAACTTCAAGGTGATCTTCGTCAGCGATGGCAATTCGGCGCAGACCGAGGAGGAGCATAACGCGACGCTCGTGGCGCTGTACCTCACCTTCGCCGATGTGATGAGCAGCGAGTATCTGATCGGGCGGATCAGCCGGGCCGGGCTGCTCGCCGCGCAATGAGGCCGGATTGCCAGCCGCGCCGGTTGGGGTGAAACTGCGCGCGGGCGCAGGGGGCAAGGATGGCGGGCGAAACATTTGACTATGTCATCGTGGGTGCGGGCTCTGCGGGCTGCGTGCTGGCGGCGCGGCTTTCCGAGGACCCGGCGGTGCGGGTGCTGCTGCTGGAGGCCGGGCCGCGCGACATCGATCCGCTGATTTCGATTCCGCTCGGCATGGGCAAGATGCACGAGTGGCACCTGCATGATTGGGGCTATCACACCGAGCCTGAGCCGCGGCTGGATGATCGCGAGATCGAGGCGACGCGCGGCAAGGTGCTGGGGGGGTCGTCGTCGGTCAATGTGATGGCCTACACGCGCGGCCATCCGGGTGATTATGACCGCTGGGCGGCCAATGGCGCGACCGGATGGGGCTATCGCGACGTGCTGCCGTATTTTCGAAAAACCGAGCGCTGGGAAGGCGGGGCCAGCGCGTTTCGCGGCGGCGACGGGCCGGTGGGCACCGAATATGCGCGCACGCCGGACCCGATTTTTCCAGCCTGGATCGAGGCCGGACGGCAGGCGGGCTATCCGGTCAGCGCCGACTACAACACCGACCAGGCGGAAGGATTCGGGCGCGGCCAGTTCACCATTCGCGATGGGCGACGGTCATCGGCGGCGCGTGCCTATCTGCGGCCGGCGCGCGGGCGCAAGAACCTGGTGGTGCGCACCGGTGCGCTCGCGCAACGTGTGGTCATGCGCGGCACCCGTGCGGTGGGGGTGGAGTATCGCCGCGCCGGCGGGCTGCATCTGGCCGGGGCGGACAGCGAGGTGATTCTGTGCGGCGGCGCGTTCAACTCGCCGCAATTGCTGATGCTGTCAGGCATCGGGCCGGCGGGGCATCTGCGCCAGATCGGCATCGAGCCGTTGATCGATCTGCCGGTGGGCGAATGTTTGCAGGATCATCTGGGGATGTGGCTGAGCTGGCACCGCACCAGCCCGGGTGCGTTTCATGCGAAGATGCGGGCCGACCGCATGAGCCTGGCGATGGTGCAGGCCTATCTGTTCGGCACTGGCCCGGCGACGGTGGTGCCGGGCGGGCTGCATGCGTTCATCCGCACGTCCGACGCCGAGCCGGTGCCCGACATCGAGTTCATGTTCCACACGCTGCCGCCGACGACGCGGCTGTGGCTGCCGCTGGTGCGTCCGGCCTATGCGGATGGCTACGCCATTCGCCCCACCTTGCTGCACCCCAAAAGCCAGGGGCGGGTGCTGCTGCGCAGTGCCGACCCGGCCGCGCCGGTGCGCATCATCTATGATTTCTTCTCGCATCCCGACGATCTGCCGAAATTGCGTGAAGGCTTCAAGCGGGGCCGCGAGGTTGGTGAACAGGCGGCGATGGCGCCGTTTCGCGGCGCCGAATGGGCGCCGGGCGCGCAGGTGCGCACCGACGCCGAGATCGACGCCTATATCCGTCGCGTGTCCTTCACCGCGCATCACCCGTGCAGCACCTGCCGCATGGGCAGCGACGAGGCGGCGGTGGTGGACAGCGCGCTGCGGGTGCGCGGCGCGCAGGCGCTGCGGGTGGTGGATGCGGCGGCGATGCCCGATCTGGTCGGCGCGCACATCAATGCCTGCGTGCTGATGATGGCGGAGAAGGCCGCCGATCTGATTCGCGGAAACCGCTGATCGCGGATCAGAACTGTGCGTGCAGCCTGAGCCCGAACACCGAGACCGGGCCGCGGCCGATGGCGTAGGCCGGGTGGTTGATGAACTGGTAGTCCGGGCTTGCGACGATGCCTTCGGCGATGGTGTAGTTGTAATAGGATTCCATAATCTGCTCGGTGCCGGCGCGGGGCAGAGCGCCGTCGCCGACCAGCACGCCGACGCCGCCGGCGTTGAAATATTGCCTTGCCTGGCGCGAGGTTCCGTTCACCGCGAAGGCCAGCCCGATCTCGTCGGCGGTCCGCCCCCAGGCCGCGCCATCGATGCGCGCGCCGCCGGAGAGGGTGTTGACGATGTCGGTGAAATCATACGCCTGCACGGAACCCTGCGACATGCCGGCGCGGGCAAAGACGCCGACGACATCGTTGATCTTTTGTTCGAGGTTCAGCGACAGGCCGGTCTTGCTGCGGTAGCTGGCGACGGCGTTGACATTGGGAATGCCGCCATGCGCCTGCGCCAGCGCGTCCATATAGGTGCCGAGCTCTCCGCGGGACAGAAAGAACAGCAGCTTGAGTTTGCCGGGCGCGCCGAAAATTGTATGGCGCTCCTCCAGCTCGATGTTGGCCTGGCTTTGGTGGATGAACACCGGGTCGAGATTTTGGCTGTTGGAGACAGTGGAAAGATCAAACAGCCCGGCCCGGATGGTCCACCAGTCCTGATACCATTCCACCGCCGCGCCGTAGGTGTAGCCCCAGGCGTCGGCCGCATAGTCCCATGAGCCGGCGTCGATCACCGACCAGTTCAGAAAATCGCTGCGTGGATCATGCGCATATTGATTGGTGTCGAAGATGTCGGCGACGGAGAATTTTCCGACCGTGATGACGATCCGGTTGGCCGACGTGCTGCCGCCAAGGACATTCTGATCGGGGTCCACCGCGAGACGCTCACCGCCGAGTTCGACGGTCTGGCGGACGAACAGGCGCTGCATGCGAAAATACGGGTCGCGCGCGCCGGTCTTGTAGGCCTCGCCGCTGGGAAAGCCGGCGACGCCGACGGTGTCGGCCAGGCCAAATCCCTGGTCCAGTTCCGGGTTCGCCCAGATTTCCGCGCCTTGCCAAAGACGCAGGCCCAGAAACAAGGTTGCGTCGGTGGTCTCGCGCGCGTTGGGGTGCGAGGACAGGCTGTTGGGGCCGCTGTAGGCGGCCGGAAAGCCCGGTGTGCCCTGCCAGGTGAAGGTGGATTGGCCGTGCACCGCCCAGTCCTGGGCAGGTGCGGCGTTGTCGCCGAGCGGTGCGAGCGGGGCGGCGTTGCCCGGGCCGGGTGTGGGGCCGGCCTGCTGGGCGTGGGCGATGGGCCCGGCCAGAAGTGCGGCGAGGCTGGCCCAGATCAGCGCGCGCATGTGACTCTCCACGTCAAATTCCGTCTGGATGTAATGTTATAACGTAGCGCCCTGGCTGTCGAGGCCGTTCGCCGGGCGATTCCACCAGCCGCCGCCCAGCGCCTGGAACAGGGCGGCGGTGTCGGCAAGACGGGCGGCGCGCGCCTGGATCAGCGACAGCATCGTGGTCTGATAGGCCTGCTCGGCGGCCAGCACCTGCGCGTAGGCGATCTGACCCAGCGCGAGTTGCCGCCGGGCGATGTCGAGGCTGCGCGCGGCGGCCTGTTCGGCGGCGGCGGCGGCGGCGAGCGCGTTGGCGTCGGTGTCCAGCGCGGCGAGGCAGTCGGCGACGTTCTGCATCGCGGCCAGGGCCACCGCGCGATATTGCGCGCCGGCCTGCTCGAACGCCGCCTGCGCGGCACGCTGGCGAAACATCAAGGTGCCGGCATCGAAGATCGGGCCGGTGAGGCCGCCGGCGAGGGTCCAGAAATTCGTGCCGGGCATGAACATGTTCTGCAACTGGTTGGGGCTGTTGCCGAGCTGGCCGACCAGCAATATCTGCGGCAGGCGGGCGGCCACCGCGATGCCGACATTGGCCGAGGCCGCGTGCAGCTCCGCCTCGGCGGCGCGCAGGTCTGGCCGCTGATCCACCAGCGCGGCGGGCAGGCTGATCGGCAGGGATTGCGGCAGTTGCAGATCATCCAGGCGCAGACTGGAGGGTTGCAGGTCCGCCGGGGTCTTTCCCAGCAGGGTGGCGAGCAGATCGTTCTGCTGGGCGAGCCCGCGTTGCAGCGGCGGCAGCGCCTGGCGCGCCTGGGCGAGGGCGGTCTGCTGGGCGGCGACATCGGCCATCGACACCGCGCCGAGCCGGTGCTGTCGCTCCAGGATGGCGAGCAGGTCGGACTCGACGGCGATGGTTTTTTCGGTGGCGTCGATCTGGTCGCGCAGGGCGGCGGCGGCGATGGCGGTGGTGACGACGTTGTTGGCGAGCGTGATCCGGGTTGCCTCCGCCTGGAAGCGCGCGACCTCCTCCTGGGCGGCGAGCGATTCGACGGCGCGGCGGTTGGCGCCGAACACGTCCACCACATAGGAAATGCCGAGCTGGCCGGTGACCAGCGTGTAGTACGGGTTGCCCGA
>DAHWBL010000479.1 GCA_027323595.1 Acetobacteraceae bacterium
GCCGCCGCCGCCGCGCTGCCGCCCCGCCGCCTCGCCGACGCGCTCGCCGATGCCGTCATGGTCGACGCGCTCGCCCCCGCCCCTTGACCGGCGCCGCCCGAAACGGGCAACCGATGCGCATCACAGGCCGCCGGAGACACCCATGAGCCCGCACCGCATCGACGTGCACATCCACGCGCTCCCCGACGCCTACAAGCAGGCCAGCCGCCGCGCCGGCCAGGGCGCCACCATCACCTCCGGCTTTCCCGCCTGGTCCCCCGAGCTTGAGCTCGCCTTCATGGACCGCCACCAGATCGCCGTGGCGATCAACTCCATCTCCCAGCCAGGCGCGCATTTCGGCGACGATGCCGAGGCCGCGACCCTCGCCCGCGCCCTCAATCGCGAGGCCGCCCAGCTGATTAGCGATCACCCCACCCGCTTCGGCGCCTTCGCCGTCATGCCGCTGCCCAACGTCGGCGCCGCACTCGACGAAATCGACCACGCGCTCGACGTGCTCAAGCTCGATGGCGTCGGCCTGCTGGCCAGCTATAACGGCGTCTTCCTCGGCGACCCGCTGTTCGACCCGGTCCTCGCCGAGCTGGACCGCCGCGCCGCCGCGGTGCTGATCCATCCCGCCCTGCCGCCCACCTCGCGCAGCCTGTCCACCGATTATCCCGGCTTCATGGCCGAGTTCACCATCGACACCACCCGCGCCATCACCCACATGATCTTCACCGGCACGATCGAGAAATTCCCCAACATCAAGTTCATCGTCTCGCACGCCGGCGGCACCATCCCGTTCCTGTCCTTCCGCCTGTCGATGGCCCCGCTGATCGACCGCACGCGCTTTGGCCACCGCACCCCCGAATGGGTGATGCAGCAGGTCCGCGCCCTGTATTACGACACCGCGATCTCCGCCGGCGCGCAGACCTTCGGCGCGCTCGACGTGGTGGCCGACCCCGACCGCATCCTGTTCGGCAGCGACTGGCCCTATTGCCCCGACGCGGTGGCCGAGCGCTGCACCGAAAGCCTCACCGCCTGCCTGTCACCGCAACGCCTCGCCGCCATCGAACGCGGCAACGCGCTTAAATTGTTCCCGCGCTTCGGCTGAGGTCCGCACCACCCGCGGCAGCCGCTACACCCGCCGCAGCAGCAGGTTGGCAAAGCTGTAGTGCAG
This sequence comes from Acetobacteraceae bacterium, assembly GCA_027323595.1. GTDB lineage: Bacteria > Pseudomonadota > Alphaproteobacteria > Acetobacterales > Acetobacteraceae > CAIVDX01. The sequence goes on from DAHWBL010000479.1 coordinate 1,157, forward strand.
GCCGAAGCGGTGCCAATGCACCACCTGCTCGCGGCACTCCGGCCGGAACCGCCCGGTGGGCAACAGCCCCACCTCCTGCGCACCCGCCACCATCGCCGCCACATCCTCGCGCGTCAGGATATGGATCGGCGCGCCATAGGCAGTCTGGCCGCGCGTATCGACCGGGGTGTCCCAGTAATCGAAGCTGACGAACAGATGCCCGCCCGGGCGCAGCAGCCGCGCCTGCTCGCGCAGAAACGCGGCGATATCCACCCCATGCTCGATCACGCTGAGACAGGCGATGAAGCCGAAACGACCGTCCGCGAACGGCGCCGCGGTGATATCGCCCTGGCGATACACGACGCCGGCCTCGTCGCGCTCACCCTCGATGGTGAGATTGATGCCGGTCAGCCGCTCCCGCCCCAGCGCCCGCAACGCCGGCAGGAACGCCGAATACACCTCCGCGCCCGCATCGAGCACCGCATCGTCGGGCGCGCTCAACTCCATCGCATGGTGCAGCGCGAGAAGCCCGTCCCAGTTTTTCGGCCGGTCCGGATGCATCGGCAGCACCGCCCGACGCAGCGCGCCGAGCGCCATCTCGACATCATGCCCGCTGAGCAGCGCGGCATTGGTCTGCGCCCGCACAAACTGCTCCACGCCCAGCTCGAACACATGCTGCCTGGTGATGATCACGACGACTCCTGTGGAATTTCTCTCGAATGCAAAAGCTGGCGTTCGCCCTCCGTCGCCTCCGCGCGGCTCATGCGCGCCGGCAGGCCTCCGCCCAGCCATGCCGCAGCGCGCGCGCCAGCCCGCGCCCGAAGCGCGCCGAATCGCACAGCGGGCTCGCCCTGGTCCGCGCCCGCAAGCCCTGCCGCAACGCCGCCAACGCCGGCAGATCGCCCGCCCGCCGCAGCGCCATCGCGTGATAGGAATCGACATCGTCGGCCACCCAGTCCGCCAGCCCCACATTGGACAGATGGCTGAGGCTGTGGCGGGCCGCGAAAATCTCACCGGGCAGCGCGATCGTCGGCACCCCCATCCACAGCGCCTCGCAGGTGGTCAGCCCGCCCGAATAGGGAAACGGATCGAGCGCGATGTCGATCTTGTTGTATTCAGCGAGAAATTCGCGGTGCGGCTTCGGTCCGCCGATCAACACCCGCTCGGCCTCGACGCCGGCGGCGACAAAGGTGGCACGCACCGAGTCCGCCGTCTCCGCCTCGCAGAATTGCTGCGCCGCCAGGCGCAGCCGCGCATCCGGCAGATCGCGCAGGATCCGCGCCCACACATCGAGCACGCGCGGCGTCACCTTCGCCCAGTTGTTCATGCAGCCAAAGGTGACAAAACCATTTTCCAGCGCCGGCAGCGCGACGCAATCCGGCGCGTCGGCGGGCGGGCTGTAGCACACATAGCCATCCGGCATGGTCAACAGCCGCTCGCCATACAGCCCAGCCAGCTCGGGCGGCGTCTCCCACCGGTCGGTGATGATCCAGTCGATCTCCGGCAGGCCGCTGCAATGGAACTGCATGCCCACCCATTTGACCTGCATCGGTGCCGGCCGCAGCGCGCAAAGCGTCATCCGCCCGGTATCGCCGTAGCCACCCAGATCGATCAGCACATCGATGTTGGCCGCACGGATCACGGCCGCCGCGGCGGCATCGTCGAGCGCGGAAATATCGTGCCAGGAACTGGTGATGGCGCGATACCGCCGGTTCATCGCGTCGTTCCATCTGGCCGACGCGAATCCCACCAGATCGAACCCTTCGCGCGGCAGCGCCTCCAGCCCGGCGACGGTCAGCCAACCGACCGGATGGGCGCGAAACGACCCCGACAGCAGCCCAACCCGCAACCGCCGCGCCGGGTCCGGATCGATGATCGGCACCGCCGCCGCCCGCGGCAGCACGCGGCCGACATCGGCCAGCGTCTCGCT
>DAHWBL010000486.1 GCA_027323595.1 Acetobacteraceae bacterium
GGCATTTTAGAGCGCCAGCCGCGACGCCTCCAGCGCGCGACGCACCACCAGCAGCAACCGGTCGGCCTGGAACGGCTTTTCGATGAAGTCGTACGCGCCCAGCTGGATCGCCGCGACCGCGGTTTCGATGGTGCCGTGCCCCGAGATCATCACCACCGGCAGGCGCGGCTCCTCCGCCTGCAAGGCGTTGAGGATGCCCAGCCCGTCCATCTCCGAGCCCTGCAGCCACACATCCAGGATCACCAGCGAGGGCCGCCGGATTTTGAACGCGGCAAGTGCCGAGGCGGAATCCGACGCGCCCCGGGTCTCATAGCCCTCATCGCGCAGGATCGCCTCGATCAGCAGCCTGATGTCGGGCTCGTCATCGACGATCAGGATTTCATGCGGCATCGCTCAGTCTCCGCGGCAGGGTGATGGTCGCGATGGCACCGCCGCCAGGGCGATCATCCAGCACGATATCACCACCATGGTCCTCCAATATCTTCTTCACGATCGCAAGGCCCAGCCCGGTGCCCTTCGGCTTGTGCGTCACATAGGGTTCCATCAGGCGCGCGTGGTCCTCCTCGGGCAGGCCGATGCCGTCGTCACTGACCGAGATATGGATGCTCTCGCCCTCGGACCAGAGGCGCACGATGATTTCACCAGCCGTGCCATCCGCGCGCGGCGCCCCCATGGCCACCGAATCCGCCGCGTTCTGCAGCAAATTGGTGAGCGCCTGGCCGAGCAGGCGGCGATCGCACGGCGCGGTCGGTCCGCGCTCGGGCAGGTCGGTGGTCCACACGATCTCGCCATGCGCCTGGCGTTGCAGCACCATCGCCTCGCGCACCACCCGGCCGATATCCTCGGGGCGGATGATCGGCTGCGGCATCCGCGCGAAGGCGGAAAACTCATCCACCATCCGCCCGATATCGCCGACATGGCGCACGATGGTATCGGCGCATTGGGTGAAGGTTTCGGGGTCGGAGGTGATCTCGCGGGCGAAGCGCCGTTTGAGCCGCTCGGCCGAAAGCTGAATGGGGGTCAGCGGATTCTTGATCTCGTGGGCGATGCGCCGGGCCACGTCGCCCCACGCCGCCTTGCGCTGGGCGAGCTGCAGCTCGGTGATGTCGTCGAAGGTGACGACAAATCCATCGGTGCGCCCGGCGGTCATCTCGGTGCCGATGCGCGCGAGCAGCGTGCGCCGCCGCGCGCCCGGCCCGATCTGGATTTCGGTGGTGTGGGCACGCTCGGGCGCGGCGGCGGCATCGTCGATAAGGGCGGAAAAACCAGGCTCGATGGTGGCGAGGCTGGTGCCGATCGCGGCCATCAGATCGACCCCCAGCAACTCGCCCGCGGCGCGGTTGGGCAGCTCCACCCGGCCCTGCGAATCCAGCCCGATCACCCCGGCGGAAACCCCCGACAGCACCGTCTCGGTGAAGCGCCGGCGCTCGTCGATCTGGCTGTAGGCGTCCATCAGCTCGCCGCGCTGGGCGGCGAGCTGGCCGGTCATGCGGTTGAACGCGCGCAGCAGCCCCGCCATTTCATCATCGCTGCGCATCTCGGGCACCCGCACCGACAGATCGCCCGCGCGCACCCGCTCGGCCGCCTCGATCAGCCCGGCGATGGGGCGGGCGAGCGTGTTGGCCATCACCAGCCCGATCAGCACCGCGGCCGCCAGCACCAGCAGCGCCACGATCGCGAAGATCAGCACGAAGGTGATCTGCAATCCCGAACGATTCTGATCCAGCCTGTCATATTCGGCGACCGCGTTCTCCACCCGCGACATGTGCCCGATGATCTCGGGGTCCACCGGCCGGCCGACCATCAGCATCAAGGCCGGCGTCGAATTCAGCGCCACCACCGCGCGCACGATCGAGCCGTCCTCGTTGCCGATCACCGCCACGTCGCCGCCAAGTGCGGCATCGATGGCGTTGCGCGGCGGCAGCGGCGTGCCCAGCCCCACCAGCATGCCCGCCGAGGCGATGCGCTGGCCGGTGATCGGCTCGAAGATCAGCGCCTCGGTCAGCCCGCGCAGCACCGTCTGGGTGCCCAGCACATCAACAAAGGCGCCCGGATCGGTGCTCAGATACACCCCCGCGCGCGACAGGTCGTTGGCCATGCTGAGCGCGTCGATGCGGATGTTGTTGCGGTGCTCGTCCAGATAGCCCTGCGCGGTCTGCAGGCTTTCCTCAAGGGCGGTGCGCACGCGGTCGTTGAACCAGGACTGGATGCCAAGATTGAAGAACACGGCGGCAAACACCGCGACCAGGATGGCCGGCGTGACGGCCACGACACTGAACAGCAGCACCAGGCGCACATGCATGCGCGAGCCCGCCGACCCGCGCCGCCGCTCCACCCACACCCGCGTCAGCCGCCCGGCCAGCAGCGCGAACAGCATCAGCAGCACCGCCGCGTTGGCCAGCACCACGCCCGCCGACACCCCCGGTCGCACCGACAGGTCCGACCCGCCGGACAGCAGCCCGAAGGTCGCGACGCCAAGCCCGAGCGCCACCGCCGACAGCAACAGCGTCACGCCACGGCCGAGCAGCATATCGACCACACGACGCAGCCGGCTCGGGCGCGGCGCGGCGTCGTCGATCGGCGGTCCCAGGCGCGGCAATCTCATCGCGGCGACTCCTGTCCCTGCTGCCGATGTGCTCAGGCGATGCCGCGCACCACCGGTATCTCCAGGTCGCGGATTTTCTTGCGCAGCGTGTTGCGGTTCAGCCCCAGCATCGCCGCCGCCTTGATCTGGTTGCCGCGCGTGGCCGCCAGCGTCATCTGGATCAGCGGACGCTCCACCTCGGCCAGCACCCGGTCATAGATGTCGCGCATCGGCATGCCGTCGCGATCGGCGGCCAGAAAGCTGCGGATATGCCGCTCCACCGCCCGGCCCAGCGTCTCCTCGCCATCCGCGTCGTGCGCGACCGCCTCGTGCGGCGCCGCCTCGTTGCCGATCTCGGCCAGCTCGGCGGCGACCACCTCGGCGGTGATCACCTCCTGCGGATACAGCGCCGCGAGCCGCTGCATCAGGTTTTCCAGCTCGCGCACATTGCCCGGCCAGCGATACTGGCGCATGCGCTCGATCGCGCCCTGGTCGAGCGACTTGCCCGGCAGCCCCGACTCGCGCGCGCGATCGAGAAAATGCCTGGCCAGCAAAGCAATGTCCTCGGTCCGCTCGCGCAGCGGCGGCAGCCGGATCGGCACCACGTTGAGCCGATAGAACAGATCCTCGCGGAACTGCCCCTGGCGGATCGCGGCGCGCAGATCGCGATGGGTGGCGGCCACGATGCGCACATTGGCGCGGATGGTCTGCCGCCCGCCGACCGAGGTGAACTCGCCTTCCTGCAACACCCGCAGCAGCCGCGTCTGCGCCTCCATCGGCATGTCGCCGATCTCATCGAGAAACAGCGTGCCGCCGTTGGCCTGTTCGAAACGTCCCTGGTTGCGGCTGTGCGCGCCGGTGAAGGCGCCGCGCTCATGGCCGAACAATTCGCTCTCGATCAGCTCGCGCGGGATCGCGGCCATGTTGATCGCGACGAACGGGCCGGCGCGGCGGCGCCCGTAATCATGCAGCGCGCGCGCCACCAGCTCCTTGCCGGTGCCGCTCTCGCCGTTGATCATCACGGTGAGGTCGGCGGTGGTGAGCCGGGCGATGGTGCGATAGATTTCCTGCATCGCCACGCTGCGCCCGATCAGCGGCAATTTCTCGTCCGCCTCGCGCGGCGGCTCGGGCGGCGCGGGCGGCGCGGGGGCCGCCAGCGCGCGGTCCACCACCGCCAGCAGCTCCTTGAGGTCGAACGGCTTGGGCAGATATTCGAACGCGCCGCGCTGCGCCGCCTTGACCGCGGTCATCAGCGTCGATTGCGCGCTCATCACGATGATCCGCAATTCGGGCCGCACCCGCTTGATCCGCGGGATCAGGTCGAGCCCGTTCTCGTCGGGCATCACCACGTCGGTGATCACGAGGTCCCCCTCGCCATCCTCGACCCAGCGCCACAGCGTGGCGGCGTTGGAGGTCGAACGCACCTGATAGCCCGAACGGCCAAGCGCCTGGGTCAGCACGGTGCGGATCGAACGGTCGTCATCGGCGATCAGAACGGTCGGGATCGTCATCTGTGCTGAATCCTTGAAGCCATCATGGAAGGTGCGGTGCGGCGCGGCGCGCTCAGCCCGGGCCGTCGGCGCTGTCGTCGGGCACCACCGGCAGATGCACCCGAAATTCGGTGCGGCCAGGGCGCGAATTGACCTCGATCAGCCCGCCATGATCGCCAACGAGCTTGGCGACCAGCGGCAGCCCAAGCCCGGTGCCGGTGGCCCGCGTGGTCACGAACGGATCGAATATATTGTTGCGTATATCATCAGGAATGCCAGGGCCGTTGTCGCGCACCACCACCAGCAGCGGCAAATCCAGCCGCGACGAGCTGCCCGGCACCGCCACCCGCACGCCATGCTGATACGATGTCGACAGCATGATCTCCGGCGCCGGCACGCCCGCCTCCACCACCGCCTCGGCGGCGTTCTTCACCAGGTTCAAAAACACCTGGATCAACTGGTCGCGATTGCCCCACACCGGCGGCAGCGACGGGTCGTAGCTCTCGGTGATGCGCACGCTGGCGGCAAAGCCGTTGCCGGCGATGCGGCGCACATGGTCGAGCACGCGATGGATGTTGACCGCGCGCCGGTCGATCGGGCGCTCACCAAACATTTCCATCCGCTCGATCAGCGCGCGAATGCGGTCCGCCTCGTCGCGGATCAGCTCGGCGAGCTCGCGGTCCGCCTCGCCCACCGTGCCTTCCAGCAATTGCGCCGCGCCGCGAATGCCCGACAGCGGATTCTTGATTTCATGCGCCAGCATCGCCGCCATGCCGCTGACACTGCGCGCCGCCCCGCGCGCGGCGATCTGCTGGCCCAGCGTGCGCGCCGCCGATGCGTCCTGAAAACTCAGCAGCACGCTGCCCGGCTCATCGGGCATCGGCGCGGCCGACACCGACACGCCATGCTTGGACAGCCGCGGGCTCTCCAGCGACAGATCGTGATCGACCACCACCTGCTCGCTCGCGCGCACCTGCGCCAGCAGCGCGAACAGCGGATTATCCATCGGCAGCAGCTCGCCGATCCCATGGCCGAGCAGTTGCGACACCGAGATGCCGAGAAACTGCTCGCCGGCCTGGTTGGCGAAGCGAAAGCGGTTCTCCGCGTCCAGCAGCACCACCGGCACGGTCAGCGTCGCCAGCATCGCCTGCGCATCCACGCGCGGCGCGCTGCTGCCAGGCCGACGCACCAGCGGCAGCACCCGCCCGATCATGCGGCCAGCGCCTCGCGCGGGGCGGCGGCAAAGCCCTCGGCGGCGTCAAAGAATTCGCCGATCAGCCGCTCCACCGCGGCACTGTCGTCAAGGCGCATCACCGAAGCGCGAAACGCCGCCGCACCATGCAGGCCGCTCGCGTACCAGGCGATGTGCTTGCGCGCGAGCCGCATGCCGGGAACCTCGCCGTAATGGGCGCGCATGGCGCGGTAATGCGCGATCAAAATCTCCTGCCGCCGCGCGATCGCGGGGTCGGGCATCCGCGCGCCCTCACGCAGGAACGCCGCCACCTGTGCGGGGAACCAGGGCCGCCCGTAGCAGCCGCGCCCGATCATCACCCCGTCCGCCCCCGAACGCGCGAGCGCTGTGGCCGCATCATCGACGCTGAGGATGTCGCCGTTGACGATCACCGGAATATCGACCGCCTGCTTGACCAGCCGGACGAAATCCCAATCCGCGCTGCCGGTGTAGAACATCTGCCGGGTGCGGCCATGGATGGTGACCATCTGGATGCCGCATTCCTGCGCGATCCGCGCCAGCGCCGGCGCGTTCAACGACTGGTGGTCCCAGCCCATGCGCATCTTCAGCGTCACCGGACGCGGCACCGCGCGCACGGTGGCCTCCAGAATGCGCGCCGCGGCGATCTCGTCACGCATCAGCGCCGAGCCGGCATTCTGCCCGGCGGTGACCTTTTTCACCGGACAGCCGAAATTGATGTCGATCACCGCCGCCCCCCGATCGGCCGCGATCCGCGCCGCCTCGGCCATCGCCAGCGGATCGCAGCCGGCGAGCTGGATCACGCCCGGCCCGCCGGCATCGTCCAGCTCGGCCATGCGCAGCGTGTTGCGGTTCTCGCGCACCATCGCCCACGAGGCGATCATCTCCGACACCACCACCCCCGCGCCGAGGTCGCGGGCAAGCTGGCGGAACGGCAGATCGGTCACGCCCGACATCGGCGCGACGATCACCGGCGTCTCCAGCCGGACCTGATATGCCCCGCTGCCCAGCAGGATCGGCGCCAGACCAGGCGGCCTGGCCGGCGGAACGGCGATGGTTGGCGTCTGATTGCTCATGATTTGGGCAAACTACTGTGCTTCGCGCGCAACTGCAACGCCGCCACGGAGCCCCGCCGCACCACCCTTGACGGCGCACCCGCCAGCGTCGATGAGGCGCCGATGCGCCTTGCCGCCCTTCTCCTCGCCGCCGGCTCCGGACAGCGTTTCGGCGGTCCCGCGCCCAAGCAGTTCGTCCCGGTCGCCGGCCGGGCGAGCATCCGCCATGCCGCCGAGGCGCTGGCCGCCGCCGGCGCGGTGATCCAGCCGGTGGGCGAGGCCGGCGCCATCGCCGCCGCGCTGGCCGGGCTCGATCATCGCCCGCCGGTGCCAGGCGGCGCCCAGCGCCAGGACAGCGTGCGCGCCGGACTCGAAGCCCTGGCCGCCCACCCCGACGGCCCGCCCGACATCGTGCTGGTGCATGACGGCGCCCGCCCGCTGATCCCGCCAGGCACCATCCCCGCCCTGCTCGCGGCCCTTGCCGCCCACGAAGGCGCGATCCCGG
>DAHWBL010000004.1 GCA_027323595.1 Acetobacteraceae bacterium
GCGGGAGATGAACACGCTGGGCATTCGCCAGATCGTGCCAACAGGACCGCATGAATTCATCATGAAATGGACCATGTTCGGCTTCAAGGATGACAGCGCGGAAATGCGAGGCCATAGGCTGCGTCAGGGAAATCTGATGGGTCCGGCCGGATTTCTCGGGCTTGAGGATAACGAGGCGATCAAATTCGTGCAGGATGGCATGAAGAACGTTCCCGGCGGTGAGCACCTGGTCGCACTTGATCCAGACATTGCCATGGGAACATCTCAATCGCTGATCTCCGAGGCGGCGATCCGGGCGATGTATCATCATTGGCGCGAGGAGATGGGCATCTGATGGAACCGGCCCGCGCCGCGCTGATCGACCAGCTTTTGCTGCACCATGAGATCGAGCGCTTTCACGCCGATTATGCGGCAGCCCTGGATGAGCAGCGTCTGGACGATTGGACCGAGTTCGTGGCCGAGGATGCGTTCTATGTGATTCTGTCAAAGGAAAACGCCGATCGTGGCCATCCCGTTGGGCTGATCTATTGCGAGGGTCGTGGCATGATTCGCGATCGCGCCTTCGCCCTGAAGAATACCGCGATGTTCGCGCCGCGCTACAACCGCCACATGATCAGCAACATCACTTGCCAGCCGCCGGACGAAAGCGGATCAATCAGCGCGCGCGCGAATTACATCGTGTTGCAGGTGTTGTTCGACAATCCGGTAGCCACCCTGCACCAGGTCGGCACCTATCAGGACCGGTTCGTTCGCATCGACGGAAAGCTGAAACTCGCTGAGCGCCGCTGTGTCTATGACAATCTTCTGATCGATAACGCGCTGTGTCTGCCGATCTGACTTTCAGAACGCATCCTGCTGGGTCTCCGGCGCCGCGCGCGCGAACGCGTCGAGCGCCTCGGCCCGCTCGCTGATCGCGGTCAGCAACGGATACGCCGAGAGATCACAATTGAAGCGGCGCGCGTTGGCCACCTGCGGCACCAGACAGATATCGGCGATGGTGACCTGCTCGCCCAGACAAAAGCGCCCATGCAGGCCATATTGCGCGAGCGTCGCTTCGAAGGAGCGAAATCCCTCCGCGATCCAATGCGCATACCATTCATTGACATCGGCATCAGGAAAATTCCATTTCTGGCCGAGATACTTCAGGACCCGAACATTGTTGAGCGGATGCATGTCGCAGGCAACGATCTGTGACATCATGCGAACATAGGCGCGCTCGAGCGGATCGGCCGGAACCAGCCGCGGCTCGGGATAGGTCTCGTCGAGATATTCCAGCATCGCCAGGCTCTGCGCGAAAACCTTCCCGTCCGGCTCGATCAGTGCCGGCAGCAAGCCCTGCGGATTGACCGAAAGATAATCGTCCGCGCGATGCTGCAACTTCGGCAGGCTGACAAAGCGCGGATCATATTCCAGCCCCTTCAGCGCAAGCGCGATGCGCAGCCGATAGGAGGTGGAGGATCGGAAGAAGGTGTACAGCGTGCGCATGCTCATTTCTGTGCCTGGGTTGGCCGCCCGTTGGCGCGGCGAGGGGGTAAGGTGGGGTCGTTCGCTTCGATCAGTTTCAGCATGGTGGCCAGGAATTGCTCACGCTCGACGTCCGCAAGAGGCGCGACCAGGCGTTGCTGGGCGCGCACCATGGCGCCCTGCATCGCTTCGAGAATGGTTGTGCCGCGTGGTGTGAGGCGGGACAACACGCGCCGCCGGTCCAGCCCGCTTGCGCGGCGAAGAACCAGGCCCTGTCGTGCAAGCCGACGCAACACATCCGCGGCATTGGTGCGGTCCAGCCCCACTTCCACCGCCAGACTGTTCTGATCGCAATCTGGCTGGTGCGCGAGCGTTGTCATCACCGCATATTGAACCGGGGTGATGTCAAAGCTCGCGCATTCTTCGGCGAACATCGCGCCGTGAATCTGATGCAGGCGGCGCACCAGAAAGCCGGGTCGGCGCCACAACGGCATGGGTGCGCCATCGCGGCTCGCGGAGCGACCCGGCACGGTCTCGGCGGCGGCATGCGCGCGGCGGTCAGGCGGAATGGTTCGTGTGCTCATCGGCGGCACGATATCGCCACATGCGCCCGGTTGACAGAGGGGTATGGGAATTCTCAGTATACTTCTCAACCACGGGGGCAGGGATGCAACGCAGCCTCAGCGCGACCAGGATGGCCGCGGAACATCGTGACGGCGCCCGCGACCCACGCGAGACCGTTGCGCGGTCCCTGGCGCACGCGCGACAGGCGCAGGCTGAGGTCAATTGCTTCGCCTGCCTTGACGAGGAAGCAGCGTTGCAGGCGTCCGGTCGGGTCGGCGCGCTTGCCGGAGTTCCTGTTTCAGTCAAGGATATTCTGGATGTCGCCGGCCTGCCGACACGCTTTGGCTCGCCGCTGATGGCAGATGCCGGGCCGGCTGCGGCGGATATTGTCGCGGTGCGGAGGTTGCGCGAGGCCGGCGCGGTGGTGATCGGCAAGACCACGACGACCGAATTTGCCTATGCCGCCATCGGCTCCTCGCCGCTGACCGGCCTTACCGTGAACCCGTGGGCATCAGCTCTCACCTGCGGGGGCTCCTCGCTGGGGGCGGGAGTGAGCGTGGCACTTGGCGTGACGCCGATCGCATTGGCCACCGATGCCGGCTGTTCGACCAGGTTGCCTGCCTCCTGCACCGCGACCTTCGGGCTGAAGCCCACGCTCGGGATGATCCCGCATGAAAGAGTTCCCGACGCATTCGGCAATTTTATCCATCTTGGCCTGCTCGCGCGCGACATCGAGGATCTGGCGCTCGTGTTGCCGGTTGTCGCCGGGGCGGATTATCGCGATCCGCACAGCCTGTTTCGACCAAGGCTGACCGCGCGAAAGGCGATGCTCGAAGGCGCGCGCATTCTGGTATGGTCGCGCTGTGGCAACGCGAAACTCGGTGCGGAGATCGCCGAAAATTTCGCCCGTGTTGGCGGAATTCTGCGCGACCTGGGCGCCGAACTTGTCGAGGCAGACTACGAACTCGCGCACCCGGACCCGATCTGGCGGGTCATGCAGCAATTGAACTGGGCCAGCCGCTTCGCGTCCGCGCCGACGCGGGACCGCGCCTTGTTGTCGGATGGCTTCAACGCCGGGATCGACGCCGGAGCCGCCTCATCCGGCCTTGATGTGGCGCGCGCGGTCGCCGGCCGCACGGCGCTTTTCCGCGGCGTGCAGGCGCGCTTTGCCGCCGGCTTTGATTTCATCCTCACCCCATGCACCTCCACCGCGGCCGTCGGCGCCGAGGTTGATCCGGCCGCGCCGTTGGTCGTCGATGGTGTCGAAGCGGGCAATCTGCGCGCGGACTGGACATGTTATTTGTCGTTGTTCGACCTGTCCGGTCATCCAGCGATCGCGATTCCTTCAGGGATTTCGGCGAGCGGCGCGCCGATCGGCGTGCAACTGGTCGGCGGCTGGGGAGAAGACATGCGCCTGCTGGCCGCGGCCGCAGCGCTCGCGAACGTGATGCCGCCACCGCGACTTGGTTCGATCGACAAGGTCGCCGCCAGGCCTTGATCGTGCTTGTCGGCCCGGCTCTTGCTTGGCTAGTCTGGCGGTGTCGGTCGGCCGGTTTGATGAGGAGGGCGCTATGCGTTTCGTCGAAGCCATGGTTGGTGTGTCGCGTCGGCGCCTGTTGCTGAGCGGTGCCGGTGCGGTGTCGCTTGCGGCGTTGCCGTTTCGCCCCGCGCGCGCGGCCGATCCGATAACGGTTCGATTGGACTGGTCAACCCACGCGCTGCACACGGCATTTTTTTTGGCCGCGGCGAAAGGCTGGTTTCGCCAGGTCGATCTGGATGTGACGATCGAGGATGGCAACGGCTCCGCCACCACCGCGAACCTCGTCGGTAATGGCCAGTTCGATATCGGCCTTGCCGCCCTCGCGCCGATGGCGCTGGGGCGCGCGAAGGGCCTGAAGGTTAT
>DAHWBL010000053.1 GCA_027323595.1 Acetobacteraceae bacterium
GCCATCATCGCGCACCGCGTGCACCACGCCTGCCACCACCGGCGAAAGAGCGCTCATATAGGACAGATGCCACCCCTCGCCGAGCCAGGTCAGCGCACTGTCCTGGCTGTTGTAATAGCGCGCGAGCCGCAACGGAAACGGACCGGTTCCGCTATAATCCGTCGCGGTCATGAACCGGTTGCCGGTGGCCAGCGCCACCTCGTCACCCTCCGCCAGCCGCACCGACGGGGCGGCCGCGCCGGCGCAATCGCCCGCGCCAGGATCGCCCAATGATTTGGCGGCTACCACCGCTGGCGCGAACGCCGCGCAGCCATTGCCCGCGCCCGTGCATGCCGCCCACGCGGCACCCGGCAGAAACGCCAGCGCAATCGCCGCAAGCAATACCGCCGCGCGCATGGCTACATCTGGATGTTGAGCGTCATGCTCGGCGATAAATTTGTCGAGGATGCCGACAGCAGATAGGAATTGCTGACCGCGCTGCGAAACTGCCCGGATGGATCATACAGGGCGACGCTGTAGCTGATCGTCACCGTGCCGCTTTTGTCGTTGACCATGAAATAATAATTGGCGACCGGCGCGCAGCTCACCTGGCTGGCGTTGATGGTGGCATTCACACTGGCGCTGGCAACCCCGGCATGCGGATCGCTGGAGGTCAGCGTCAGCACGCAACTGCCGGTGCTGGGGGTAAAGCCGCCGAGCAGCGTGACATTGATGGTCAGCGTGACCGTGCCCTGGATCAATGTCGGGTTGTTGGAAATGGTCGCCGCATCGACGCTGCCCGCGCACAGCCCGAACATCAGCCACGCACCAGCCGCGCGACCTGCCCACCGACGTCCGGTGAGGTTCGCAACGAGGCGGCGCGCCACACGCATCCAAAATCTCCGCTTGCCCAGGACTGCAAGAACTCTAATCGCGGCTCGTTAGCGTGGCGTTACCGCTGCGCGCGCAGCATCAGCGTCCATCCTGCGGAGCCGCACCGTGCCTGCTTATCGCGCCAGGGTACTGACCGATCAGGGAAAACTGCTGACGCAGACCATTGACGCTCCAAGCGTCGAGGCGCTCTCCGCGCGCCTGCGCCAGGCAGGACATTACCCGCTCGCGCTGCGGGCCCTGGCACCTCGTCGGTTGCACCTGCCCCATCGCCTCACCACGCGCCGCGCGCCACATCCCGGCCTTGCGATGCTGCTGCGTGAGCTTGCCACATTGCTCGATGACGGCGTCGAGATCTCTCGCGGCATCGAAATTCTGGCGCGACTGACGCCGCAGCCCGCGCTCGCCGCTTCCCTGGATCGGGCGCGGGCGGAGGTGCGCGGCGGCGCGCGGCTGCACGACGCAATGCATCTCGCCGGACTTGGGTTGTCGGACATGATTCTGGCGATGATCAAGGTGGGCGAGCACGCCGGCGCACTGGGTCCGATGCTGTGTGCAGCGTCTGATCACCTCGCGCGCGCGCAGGCCTTTGCCCGACGCCTGCACGCCGCGCTGATCTATCCGGCCATGGTGCTGGTGACCGGAACAGTGTCGCTCGGCTTCGTGACGTTGGTTGTGCTGCCGGGCTTCGCGCCGATTTTCGCACAGGCCGGACTGAGCCTGCCATGGCCGACGCGGCTGATGATGGCGGCGAGCGACGCGGCATTGCGATTCGGCTGGATCGCGCCGCTGGGCATGGCGCTCACCCTGTTCGCGCTGCGCCGTCGACGTGGCGCGCTGCATCGTCGCCTGCTGCGCCTGCCCGTGGTCGGGCCGCTTCTTGCCCTGACTGACGCAGCCCGCTTCTGCCGCGCGCTCGGCGCGGTCAGCGCGGCCGGCATGGAACTGCCTGCCGGCCTCGCCCTGACTGCCCGCACGCTGGCAAACCAGGCCATCGCCACCACCATCGACGACGCGATCCCCCGCCTGCGCGCCGGCGAGGCGCTTGGCGACATCATTGCCGCCGCCGTCATCTTTCCGCCGCTCGTCGCGCAGATGCTGCGGCTGGGTGACGAAAATGGCCGGCTGGACGTGATGACGTCGCGTGCGGCGGATTTGCTGGAGGCGGAGCTGGAGCGTCGGCTCGATCGATTGCAGGCGCTGCTGGTGCCAGGCCTGACAATCGGGCTTGGCGGACTGGTCGCGCTGATCGTCGGGTCGGTGATGCTGGCGCTGTTGCAGCTCAACCAGCTCGCCAACTGACCAATGGCCTGCCGCGCGCGGCACCCGGCCAGACGATCAGGTGTCAGATCAGGCCGCCAACAACGATGCGGCCGCAAGGCGCGCGCGCACCCGCTCCAGCGCCGGTCCGTACAGCACCAGCGGCGCGCAGCCCCGGGCCTCCCACATGGCGGCACAATCAGCCGGCGCGCGCATCGCAGCCGTCAGGTCCGCCATGCCTGCATCCAGATAGCTTTCCGTCGCCAAACCCTCGGCGAACACCACGTCGTGGCGCGCGAACGCGATGTGGTGATAACGCACCAGCCGCGCCGGCTCCTGGCGAACCGTGACGCCGTTGACCAACCGCTTCACCGGGATCAAAACGCCAGCGACAAACACCGCATGGTCGGGCGACAGCACCAGATCGCGTCGCGGCAATCCCGCGCCGAACGCTCCGGCGCTGATCCGTACGGGCCAGAACCGATGCGGCTGTGCCTGTGCGGCGCAATCGATTTCCACCGAGCCGGCCCACACCACACTCTGGCTGCCGGCGAAGCCACAGCGCAGCACATCGCCCGCGGCGATACGCTCCACCGCCCGCATGCCATCCATGGTTGCCAGCATGGTGCCGCTGGTGAAGCAGGCTATCTGCGTCGCCTGTCCGCTGGCCAGGCTGAAGGGCTGGGTGCCGGTGTAGCTGCCGACCTGGGTGGTTCCGCCCGCGGTGCCGTTCGACACGTAAAGATAATAGCTCACACCGTCGAAATAGCTGAAGCTGACTTCGCCGTTGCCCAGCGCGGTAAGGTTCTGGATGCCGGCGCTGTCGGCGCCGAGCGAGGCCGTCGGCGTGTTGTCGACAAAGCTCGTGACCTCGGAGGTGCCGCCCGTGCTGCCATTGGTCTGCCACAGCCCGATCACGTGCGCGCCGCTGCCCAGTGCGGTGATCTCGGTGAAATAGGCGGTGCCGCCGATCGCCGCGATGGAAGGCGCGACCGCGCCGGCATAGGTGAAGGAAGCGATGTTGGTCGCCGCGTTGGTCGCCTCGTTCAAGCTCCACAGGCCGGTCGCCTGATCGATGAACAGAAAATCCCCGTTCACCTGCGCCACGTCGCCCGCGCCCAGATACAGCGCGGAACTTTCCGCATTGCCGGTAAAGCTGGAGATGGTGGTGATCGTGCTGGTGCCGCTGTTCAGCACGTCGAGATATTTATGCAGCCCGTCGTTATAGTCGAACGCGATGTTGTTGTTGGCGAGCGTGGTCAGCGACTGGATGGCGGCATTGTCGGGGAAGGCGCCGCCGCTGTTGTCGGGCAGCGTCGCCATCACCGAGGTTCCCGCGGGGGTGCCGTTGGTGGCAAGGATTCGCAGCGTGCTGCCCGTCGTGCCCGCGGTGATGCTGGCGACATAGGCGGTACCGCCAACCACGCTGATCGATGGAGCGACATTGCCGGTATAGACGAAATTCGAGACGTTGCTCGCTACACCTGTGGATTCATTGAGCGACCACAGCCCGGTGGCCTGATCGACAAACAGGAAATAGCCGCCAACCTCGCCGCTGGCACCAGGTGCCAGATAGATCGGCGCATTGCCGGTGTAGCTCGCGACCTGCGTGGTGCCCGCGGAGGTGCCGTTCGAAACGTAAAGATTATAGGTGGTGCCGTTGTAGATTTCGAACGCGACATTGCCGTTGGAAAGCCCGACCAGCACCGGCGGCGTGTCCGGTGAGCTGAAATCGGCGTAGCTGGTGACCAGAACCGTGCCGCCCGCGGTGCCATC
>DAHWBL010000102.1 GCA_027323595.1 Acetobacteraceae bacterium
GGTTTCGAGCGTGGTGCCCTGATAATCCGTGTCGCCGCCGTAGCCTTTCCAGCGACCGACCGGCAGCATGAATTCGATGCCGGCGGTGTCGGCCATCTGTGCGAGGCGCACGCAGTCCGCCCAGTCGCCGCTCCATCTTTCGGGCACGGTGGTGACGGCGCGCCCTGACGAGCAGTTCGCACCGAACAGGCCCAGCTTGAGCCGATTTTCAGACCGCATTGTCACGCGCGCACGCATCAAGGCGTCGTCGTTCATATGGTTGTCTCTCCCCGAAGGGCGAAGGCTATAGGCGGCGGCCGATCAGGGCAAGGCCGTGCCCTTACTTGAAAATCGCATGTGACGATGCGCTGGTTTTCGGGGGCGCAATTGAGCGATCGATCTGTTATGCGCCTGGCCGGGTCTCTGCAGTGTCGTCGAAACCCGTCAACCTTGCGCGATACTCGTGGATTATCAGCAAAAAATTTCTCACCGTTCGGGCGAATTGACAGCCCGTGTGGTGCGGAATATGGTTCGCTTAAAGATCGCCTGATCACCAACTCGGAGGAAATGGTCCATGGACGTCATGCCAGGCAAAAAGCTGACCCGCGAGGACATCCATATTGTCGCCAAGGAGATATCGAACTGGGGGCGTTGGGGTGCGGATGATCAGATCGGCACGCTCAACAACGTCACGCCGTCAGACATCGTCGCGGCTGCGGGATTGATCCGGAAAGGGCGGGTGTTCTCGCTTGCGCTTTCGTTGAAGGAGCCGATCCAGTCGGGACTTTTTGGTGGCAGATGGAATCCGATCCACACCATGCTCGCGACCGGCACCGATGCGGTGGCAGGCAACCAGGATGAGCCCGCGCCGTATCTTCGTTACGCGGACGATGCGATCAACATGCCCTGTCAATCGTCGACGCAGTGGGATGCGCTGTGCCACATCTTCCTCGGCGACAAGATGTATAATGGCTATGACGCCAAACTGGTTGATGCGCGTGGTGCGAAGAAGCTTGGTATTGAGCATATGCGTGACAAGATGGCCGGGCGCGGAGTGCTGCTCGACGTTGCCCGCTTCAAGGGCGTCGATTCGTTGCCGGATGGATATGCCATCAAGAACGCGGAACTGGATGCCTGCGCCGCGGCACAGGGCGTGGAGATCCGCAAGGGCGATTTCGTCATTGTGCGCACCGGTCACCAGGAGCGTTGTCTGGCCTCGAAGGACTGGACCGGATACGCCGGGGGTGGCGCGCCGGGGCTTGGGTTTGAGACGTGCTATTGGCTGAAGAACAAGGATGTCGCGGCGATCTGCACCGATACCTGGGGCTGCGAGGTGCGTCCGAACGAGACGGACCAGGCCAACCAGCCGTGGCACTGGGTGGTGATTCCGGCGCTTGGCATATCGATGGGCGAGATTTTTTATCTCAAGGAACTCGCCGAAGATTGTGCGCGGGACAAGGTGTTTGAATTCTTCTTCTCCGCGCCGCCGATGCATCTGCCGGGTGCGGCGGGCTCGCCGGTCAATCCGCAGGCAATCAAGTAGAGGGCGACATGGCAAGATATCTCAAGCGTGGCCGCGATGCCGTGTTGCGCGCCGAGGACGCGGCGAAAGTTCGTGCAACCGTGGAGACGATCCTTGCCGACATCGAGGCGCGCGGCGATGCCGCTGTTCGCGAATTGTCGGCGAAGTTCGACCAGTGGGATCGCGCCGACTACCGGCTGACGGATGCGGAAATTCGTGCCTGCATGTCTGAACTTTCCGCGCGCAACCTTGACGACATTCGCTACGCCCAGGAGCAGGTGCGTGGCTTTGCGCAGCACCAGCGCAACTCGATGCTGGACATCGAGGTTGAGACGCAGCCTGGCATCGTGCTGGGCCACAAGAACATCCCGGTCAATTCGGTTGGGTGTTATGTGCCCGGCGGGAAGTATCCGTTGCTGGCGTCCGCGCATATGTCGGTGATCACGGCGAAGGTGGCGGGAGTTGCGCGTGTGGCGACCTGCGCGCCGCCCTACCACGGCAAGCCGGCGCCGGCGATCGTCGCGGCGCAACATCTTGCAGGTGCTGACGAGATATATTGTCTGGGCGGCGTGCAGGCGGTGGGCGCGATGGCGATCGGCACCGCTTCCATCGCACCGGTGGACATGATCGTGGGGCCGGGCAATGCGTTTGTCGCCGAGGCGAAGCGGCAATTGTTCGG
>DAHWBL010000116.1 GCA_027323595.1 Acetobacteraceae bacterium
AGGGCCACTGGTCGGGCCTGAAACAGGCCGATGACGATGGCGACCGCGAGGATGGCAAGACCTCGCTCACCATCGATCAGTTCCGCCAGATCGGCGCGGCGCTGTCCAAGGTTCCCGAGGATTTCAACGTCAATCCGAAAATCGCCCGCCAGCTCGACGCCAAGCGCGCGATGATCGAGACCGGTGAGGGCATCGACTGGGCCACCGGCGAGGCGCTGGCCTTCGGCGGGCTGCTGCTCGATGGCCACCGCGTGCGGCTGTCCGGCGAGGATTGCCAGCGCGGCACCTTCAGCCAGCGCCACGCCGTGCTGATCGACCAGGACAACCAGCACGAATATGTGCCGCTCAACAACATCGCTGATGGGCAGCAGAAGATCGAGATCTACAACTCGCTGCTGTCGGAGGCCGGCGTGCTCGGCTTCGAATATGGCTACACCCTGGCGGACCCGCGCACGCTGGTGTTGTGGGAGGCGCAGTTCGGTGATTTCGCCAACGGCGCGCAGGTGATCATCGACCAGTTCCTGGCCAGCGGCGAGACCAAATGGCTGCGCATGTCGGGCCTGGTGATGCTGCTGCCGCATGGGCATGAGGGCCAGGGGCCGGAACATTCCTCGGCGCGGCTGGAGCGCTATCTGCAACTTTGCGCCGAGCGCAACATGCAGGTCTGCAACCTCACCACGCCGGCGAATTATTTCCACGCGCTGCGCCGCCAGTTGATGCGCAATTTCCGCAAGCCGCTGGTGCTGATGACGCCCAAATCGCTGCTGCGCCACAAGCTCGCGGTCAGCTCCATGACCGACATCACCAACGGCAGTTCGTTCCGCACCGTGCTGCCCGAGGCCGACAAGCTCGCCGCGGCGTCGAAGGTGAAGCGTGTGGTGCTGTGCACCGGCAAGGTCTATTACGATCTGCTGGCCGCGCGGCGCGAGCAGCGCATCGACAATGTGGCGATCGTGCGGTTGGAACAGCTTTATCCGTTCCCGAATCTGAGCCTGCCGAAAATCCTCTCGCAGTACAAGAACGCCGAGCTGGTCTGGTGCCAGGAGGAGCCCGAGAACATGGGCGCCTGGACCTTCGTGGATCGGCGGATCGAGAAAACGCTTGGCCAGATCGAGATCAAGGCGAAGCGCCCCCGCTATGTCGGCCGCATCGAGGCGGCGAGCCCGGCGACCGGGTTGGCCAAGGTGCATGCCGCCGAGCAGGCGGCGCTGGTGAACGAGGCACTGACCGTCGGGTGACCGCGGCAACATAACACGACATCGAGAAGGGTTTGATGATGGCGACCGAGATCAAGGTGCCCGCGTTGGGCGAGAGCGTGAGCACGGCCACGGTGGCGCGCTGGCTGAAAAAAGCCGGTGAGGCGGTCGCCGCCGACGAGCCGCTGGTGGAGCTGGAGACCGACAAGGTGACGGTCGAGGTGCCATCGCCATCGGCCGGCACGCTGTCCTCCATCGTCGCCGACGAGGGTGCCGAGGTCGAGGTGGGCGCGGTGCTCGGCGTGGTGGGCGAAGGGGCCGGCGCGCCGGCGGCCAAGCCTGCTGCCGGGGTGAATCCCCCGCCGCGCCCGTCGGGGCCGGTCGCGCGCCACGAGCCGCCCGCGGCACCCGCCGCTGATGCCGCCAGCCACGCGCCGCTGCCTGCGGCCGCCAAGATGCTGGTCGAGCAGGGCGTCGCCCCGGCGCGGATCGGCGCCGGTTCGGGCAAGGATGGGCGGATCACCAAGGGCGACGTGCTGGATTTCCTCGCCCGCCCGGCAGCGCCCGCCGCCGCCCCCGCGGCGCGCGCCCCGCGGCCGAGCGATGCGCGCGAGGAGCGGGTGAAGATGACCCGCCTGCGCCGCACCATCGCGGCACGGCTGAAGGAGGCGCAGAACAACGCCGCCATGCTCACCACCTTCAACGAGGTGGACATGTCGGCGGTGATGGCGCTGCGCGCCGAATATCGTGATGCGTTCGAGAAGAAACATCCCGGCGCGCGGCTCGGCTTCATGAGCTTTTTCGTGCGCGCCTGCTGCGCGGGGCTCGCCGAGTTTCCCGCCGTCAACGCCGAGATCGATGGCGACGAGGTGATCTACAAGCATTTCGTCAACATGGGCATCGCGGTCGGTGGTCCGAACGGGCTGGTGGTGCCGGTGCTGCGCGATGCCGAGCAGATGAGCTTCGCCAAGATCGAAGCCTCCATCGCGGATTTCGGCAAGCGCGCCCGTGACGGCCAGCTCAAGATCGACGAGCTTGCCGGCGGCAGCTTTTCGATCACCAACGGCGGCATCTACGGCTCGCTGATGTCCACCCCGATCCTGAACCCGCCGCAATCGGCGATCCTGGGGATGCACAAGATCCAGGAGCGCCCGATGGCGATCGGCGGCAAGGTGGAAATCCGGCCGATGATGTATCTCGCCCTTTCCTATGACCACCGCATCATCGACGGCAAGGAGGCGGTGTCGTTCCTGGTGCGGGTGAAGGAAAGCATCGAGGACCCCCGCCGCCTGCTGCTCGACATCTGAGGAAGCGCGCCATGAGCGAGAGTTTCGATCTCATCGTCATCGGGGCCGGCCCGGGTGGCTATGTGTGCGCGCTGCGCGCCGCCCAGCTCGGGCTGCGGGTGGCGTGCGTGGAAAAAAATCCGACGCTGGGCGGCACCTGCCTCAACATCGGCTGCATCCCGTCCAAGGCGCTGCTGCAATCCTCGGAGAATTTCGAGGAGGCGGCTCATGAGTTCGCCAGCCACGGCATTCTCATCGACAGCGTCAAGCTCGATCTGGCGCGGATGATCGCGCGCAAGGCCGACGTGGTCGAGGCCAATGTGAAGGGCGTGGAGTTCCTGTTCCGCAAGAACAAGATCACCTGGCTCAAGGGCACCGGCAAAATCCTTGCTCCTGGCAAGGTGGATGTCGATGGCACCGCCTATGAGACGAAGAACATCGTCATCGCCACCTGCAGCGATAGCGTGCCGCTGCCGGGTGTCGATGTGGATGAGTAGAGCATCGTCACCTCCACCGGGGCGCTGGAACTTTCCAGTGTTCCAAAGCATCTTGTGGTGATCGGCGGCGGCGTGATCGGGCTCGAACTGGGCAGCGTGTGGCGCCGGCTCGGCGCCGAGGTGACCGTCATCGAGTTCCTCGACCGCATCCTGCCG
>DAHWBL010000362.1 GCA_027323595.1 Acetobacteraceae bacterium
CATCGACCGCGCCTATATCCTGCATGACGGGCAGGTGCTGATGGAGGGGCGGCCGGCCGAGGTGGTGGCGCATGAGGATGTGCGCCGGGTCTATCTCGGCGAACGTTTCTCGCTGTAGAGCGGTTTGCCTTGACCGTCATCGACATCCACGCTGTGAAACCGCTCCAGCCTTGTTGTGAGCGAGCAACTTTATCGCCCAGACCGTCTCCGGTCCGCGCGATGTTGCTCTCTGATGAACGAGCAACTTTATCGCCCAGACCGTCTCCGGTCCGCGCGATGTTGCTCTAGGACACCGGCATGGGGATCGGCCCGCGTCTGGAGTTCCGCCAGAGTCAGTCCCTGGTGATGACGCCGCAGCTGCGGCAGGCGATCAAGCTGCTGCAATTCTCCAACCTCGAAGTCGTCGCCTATGTCGAGGAGGAGCTGGAGCGCAACCCGCTGCTCGAACGCGACGACAGCGCGGAGTCCATCCCCGAGCGCGCGGCACTGGACCAGCAGGGCGGCCTCACCACCCCGCTCGATGCGGTCGAGGGGGTGGCAAGCGAGCAGATGCACCTCGCCGACAGCGCGCCGCTCGACATGGGCCACGCCGAAACCTACGACACCGGCACCAATTCGGACGGCTATCGCGGCAGCGGCGGCGGCTTTGAGACCGATGAGCGCGGCATCGACGAACCCCTGGCCGCGCAGCCGAATTTGCGCGATCGCCTGTCCGAGCAGGCGCGGCTGAGTTTTCACGACCCGCGCGAGCGCATCATCGCCGCGGCCCTGATCGGGCTGCTCGAACCCACCGGCCGGATCGAGGTGGCGCCGGCGGCAATCGCCGAGGCGCTCGGCGCGGAGCTGGCGCAGGTGGAGCGGGTGCGCGCGGCGATGATGCGCTTCGAGCCGGTCGGCATGTTCGCCACCAGCCTCAGGGAATGTCTCGCCGTGCAGCTTTCCGAGCGCAACCGGTTGGACCCGGCGATGGCCGCGCTGCTCGACAATCTGGAGCTGCTGGCCCGGCGCGAGACCCGGCAACTGATGGCGATCTGCGGGGTGGACGGCGAGGACATGGCGCAGATGATCGCCGAGCTGCGCGCGCTCGACCCCAAGCCTGGCGTGGGCAGCGACGATGCCATGCCGCGCAGCGTGGTGCCCGACGTGCTGCTGCGCGCGCTGCCCGATGGCGGCTGGCATCTGGAGCTGAACGCGCAGACGCTGCCGCGCGTGCTGGTCAATCAGAATTTCGCCGCCCGGCTGCCGCCCGGCCAGGACCGGCAGACCCGCAGCTTCATCAGCGAGCATCTCGCCTCGGCCAACTGGCTGGTGCGCTCGCTGCACCAGCGCGCGCAGACGATCCTGAAGGTGTCGGCCGAGATCGTGCGCCAGCAGGACGGGTTTTTCCGCCACGGCGTCGCGCATCTGCGGCCGCTGATCCTGCGCGACATCGCAAGCGCGGTGGAGCTGCATGAGAGCACCGTCAGCCGGGTGACCGCGAACAAATATATCGGCACCCCGCGCGGCACGCTGGAGCTGAAGTATTTCTTCACCACCGCCATCGCCGGCACGCATGGCGAAAGCCACAGCGCCGAGGCGATCCGCCACCGGATCCGCGCCCTGATCAGCGGCGAATCGGTCGAGGATATTCTGTCCGACGACGCGATCGTGGCGCGGCTGCGTGAGGAAGGCGTAGACATCGCACGGCGAACCGTGGCCAAATATCGCGAGGCGCTGCATATCCCGAGCTCGGTGCAGCGCCGGCGGGAGAAGGCCGCTCCGGCCTGACGGCACGCGCCGCCCGACCGGACCGCACCGACCGCGCCCACGGGCCCGGTGCGACATGGAAGGCAACACGCCCACAGCACACCCATATAAGCCATCGTGGCCGGAACGGGCGCGCGCACCGCGCCGCACCATCCGGGCCGCGTTCAGTGTCCGGCAATCGTTCCGGCTTAGCATCCGCGGCGACCCGGCAAACCATCACGGGCGTTTCAGCCCGGTGAAGAGGTGAGTACCATGCAGATTACCGTCTCTGGCAAACAGGTCGAACTTTCGGATGCCCTGCGCACCCGCGTCGCCGACAGTCTGGCGCGGATCACCGGCAAGTATTTCGACCATGCGCTCGAAGCCCAGGTTCTGTTCGGCCGGGCCCGCAGTTTTTTCACCTGTGACATCAACATGCATGCCGGCCGCGGCATCAGCCTGCGCGCCGAGGGCGAGGCGGCCGACGCCAACGCCGCCTTCGATGACGCCGCCGAGCACATCGCCAAGCGGCTGCGCCGCTACCGCCGGCGGGTGAACGACCATGCGCGCGACCTCGTCCATCGCGCCGACCCCGAGAGCGGGCGACAATATGTGCTGCGCCCCGAGGAACCCGCCGCCGACGAGGAGCTGGTGGTCGCCGGCAACTTCGCCACCGTGGTCGCCGAGAAGGTCACCGAGATCAGCCAATTGTCGGTGAGCGAGGCGGTGATGCGCATGGACCTCGCCGACCAGCCGGTGCTGATGTTCCGCAACAGCGCCAGCGCCGAGCTGAACGTCATCTATCGCCGCAGCGACGGCAATATCGGCTGGATCGAACCAACCGCCAGATAACGCGCCGCCGCCGCCGCCCGCCCGGACTTCTGCCGGGCGGGCGGACGGCGTATGATCGGCCCGGTTGAACAAGGCGGTCGGCAATGACCAAAAAACAACGGATCGGCGCGGCGGCGGCGCTGCTGGTGTCGCTTGCGGCCGGGCTTGGCTGGTGGTGGCATGACGCGCGTCCCGCCGACCCCGCGCTGGTGCTGTTCGGCGATGTGGACATCCGCGAAATGCTGCCCGCCTTCGACGCCTCCGGCGCGATCACCGCGATTGCGGTCCAGGAGGGCGAGCGGGTGCGCCGCGGCCAACTGCTCGCCACCCTCGATGACCGCCGCACCGCGGCCGCGCTGGCCCAGGCGGAGGGTCTGTCGCGCGCCGCCGAACAGACCCTGGCACGGCTGCGCGCCGGCTCGCGCCCCGAGGAGATCGCGCAGGCGGAGGCAACCATGCGCGCCGCCGAGACGGTCTGGCACAACGACGCGGCCAACGCGCAACGTTATGCGCGGCTGGTACCCTCGGGCGGCGCCACCGTGCAGCAGCGCGACGACGCGCTCGCCGCCGCCGCCGCCGCGCAGCAGAATTATCAGGCGGCGCGGCAGGCCTGGGTGCTGGCGGTGCAGGGCCCGCGCGCCG
>DAHWBL010000363.1 GCA_027323595.1 Acetobacteraceae bacterium
GGCCGGCACCGCTTGGCGCCGCGTCTGACCGCCCCCACCTATGCCCGCACCCGGCTTTGCCTCACACCGGGCGAGCGGCTAAAACCCGCCCACATCGCGGAGCACGCCCCATGAGCTATCGCCCCTACCAGGACATCACCCGCCGCCGCTCGCGCCAGATCCATGTCGGCCCGGTCGCGGTCGGCGGCGACGCGCCGATCAGCGTGCAGACCATGACCAACACGCTGACCACCGACATCCCGGCCACCATCGCCCAGATCCGCCGCGCCGAGGCCGCCGGCGTCGATATCGTGCGGGTCTCCTGCCCCGACCAGGAAAGCGCGCTCGCGCTCAAGCACATCGTCGCCGCGGTGCGCGTGCCGATCGTCGCCGACATCCATTTCCACTACAAGCGCGCCATCGAGGCGGCGCAGAGCGGGGCGGCCTGCCTGCGCATCAACCCCGGCAACATCGGCAGCGCCGAGCGCGTGCGCGACGTCATCGCCGCGGCGCGCGACCATGGCTGCTCGATGCGCATCGGCGTCAATGCCGGCAGCCTGGAAAAGCACCTGCTGGAAAAATACGGCGAACCCAACCCCGAGGCGCTGGTCGAATCCGCGCTCGAACACGCCAAAATTCTGCAGGATCACGATTTCCACGAATTCAAGATCAGCGTGAAGGCGTCGGACGTGTTCCTCGCCGTCGCCGCCTACCAGCAGCTCGCCGAGGTGTGCGACCACCCGCTGCATATCGGCATCACCGAGGCCGGCGGCAAACGCGCCGGCACGGTCAAATCCGCGATCGGGCTGGGCAACCTGCTGTGGGCCGGCATCGGCGACACCATGCGCGTGTCGCTGTCGGCCGAACCCGAGGAGGAGGTCCATGTCGGCTGGGACATCCTCAAATCCCTCGGCCTGCGCCATCGCGGCGTGAAGATCATCTCCTGCCCGTCCTGCGCCCGCCAGGGCTTCAACGTCATCGACACCGTCGCCAAACTCGAAGAACGCCTCGCCCACATCGAAACCCCGATCTCGCTGTCGATCATCGGCTGCGTGGTCAACGGCCCCGGCGAGGCGCTGATGACCGACCTTGGCGTCACCGGCGGAGGTGCGGGTCGCCACATGGTCTACATGGCCGGCAAGACCGACCACACGCTGCAAGGCGACATGGTCGAGCATGTGGTGGAACTGGTCGAGCGCCGCGCCGCCGAACTGGCGAGCGCGAGCCCGACCGCCGCACCGCCCAAAGCCGCCGAATAACATGGCCGCCTTGCAGCCGGTCCGCGGCACCCACGACCTGATCGGGGAGGCCTGGGCCCGGCACGACCATGTCGTGGCCACCGCGCGCGCCATCGCCGCGCGCTATGGCTTCGCGCCATGGGCGACGCCGATCTTCGAGGATACCTCGGTCTTTTCACGCACCCTTGGCGAAACCTCCGACGTCGTCACCAAGGAGATGTACAGCTTCCCCGATCGCGGCGGCGAATCGATCACGCTGCGGCCCGAAGGCACCGCGGGCATCTGCCGCGCGCTGATCAGCAACGGGCTCACCCAGAGCCTGCCGCAGAAAATCTTCTACAGCGGCCCGATGTTTCGCTACGAGCGCCCGCAGAAAGGCCGCCAGCGCCAGTTTCATCAGATCGGTCTCGAACTGATCGGCCCGGCCGAGCCGCTCGCCGACGCGGAGGCCATCGCCCGCGGCTGGGACATCCTTGGCGAACTCGGCGTCGCCAATTCCTGCGTGCTGGAGCTCAACACGCTCGGCGACCAGGCCAGCCGCGACGCCTGGCGGGCCGCGCTGGTCGCCTATTTCACCGCCCGCATCGACGAACTTTCCGACGAAAGCCGCGCGCGCCTGCACCGCAACCCGCTGCGCATCCTGGACAGCAAAAGCCCCGCCGACCGCGCGCTGCTGGCCGATGCACCGCTGATCGGCGGCTTCCTCACACCGCAAGCCGCGTCGTTCTATGACGGCGTGCGCGACCATCTCGCCCATTTCGGCGTGCCCTTCCGCGACAACCCCCACATCGTGCGCGGGCTCGACTATTACAGCCACACCGCCTTCGAATTCGTCACCACCGCGCTCGGCGCGCAGGGCACCGTGCTCGCCGGCGGACGCTACGATGGGCTCATCGCGCAGATGGGCGGCCCGCACATCCCCGCGGTCGGCTGGGCGGCAGGCATCGAACGGCTGGCCATGCTGCTCGACGCCCCACCCGAGCGCGCCGCCCCGGTCTCGGTGGTGCCGATGGACGAGGCATCCGAGGCAGCGGCGGTGCGGGTGCTGCAATCATTGCGCTGCGGCGGCATCGCCGCGGAAATGTCCTATCGCGGCAATTTCCGCCGCCGGCTCGAACGCGCCAACAAGATCGCCAGCGCCTTCGCGGTGATCATCGGGCCGGACGAACGCAGCGCCGGCGTGGCACAGCTCAAAAATCTCGCCACGGGCGAACAGATCGCGGTGCCGATCGGCGAGCTGCCGGCCCGGCTGCGATGAGCGGCGGCGAGCTGGACCACCGGCTCGACCGCATCAGCGCGCGCGCCGCGGAGCTGCGCGCGATGCTGTCCGAGGCGCTCAGCGGTGACGAATTCGTCCGCGCCAGCAAGGAACTCTCCGAACTCGAACCGCTCGAAGCCCGCATCGGCGACCTGCGCGCCGCCGAAGCCGCGATGGCCGAGGCACAATCCATGCTCGCCGACCCCGAAATGCACGAACTCGCCGATGCCGAACTCGACCAGTTGCGCGCCACCCTGCCCGCGCTGCGCCAGGAAATCCGCATCGCCCTGCTGCCGAAAGACGAAGCCGACGAACGCAGCGCCATCATCGAGATCCGCCCCGCCGCCGGCGGCGACGAGGCCGCCCTGTTCGCCACCGAACTCTTCGCGATGTATCAGAAATACGACGCCCTGCGCGGCTGGCGCTTCGAGATTCTCGAATTCACCGACACCGAGCTCGGCGGGCTGAAGGAAGGCATCGCCGAGATCACCGGCCGGGGCGTGTTCGCCAAACTCAAATTCGAATCCGGCGTCCATCGCGTCCAGCGCGTGCCCGCCACCGAAAGCCAGGGCCGCATCCACACCTCCACCGTCACCGTCGCGGTGCTGCCCGAAGCCGAGGAGGTGGACGTGCAGGTCAACGACGCCGACCTGCGCATCGATGTCTACCGCGCCTCGGGTGCGGGCGGCCAGCACGTCAACAAAACCGAATCCGCCGTGCGCATCACCCATATTCCATCCGGCATCGTCGTCGCGATGCAGGAAGAACGCAGCCAGCACAAGAACCGCGCGAAAGCGATGAAAATCCTGCGCGCGCGGCTATACGAACAGCAACGCGCCTCCTCCCACGCAAGCCGCGCGGCCGACCGCAAATCCCAGGTCGGCACCGGCGATCGCAGCGAACGCATCCGAACCTACAACTTCCCGCAAGGGCGCGTGTCGGACCACCGCATCAACCTCACCCTGTATAAAATCGACCGCGTGATGCAGGGCGAACTCGACGAATTCATCGACGCCCTGACCGCCGACGACCAGGCGGCGCGGCTGGCGGCGCAGGAGTGAGGATTTCAGGTAGGGTGTAGAATTTTTCAGGGAAGATTGTTCTTTCTTAAAAGAAAGAACCAAAGAATTTTTGGAAATTTGCGCTTCGCGCAAGACGTAAACTGAAGCCCAAACGGTGGATAGGAGAATCTCTGCCAGCGCCGACGCATTCGACAGGGTCAACCAAACCAGCGCTGCATTTTTGACTGTCGTCTGCCGAGCGCAAGGTAAGGATCAAACTTTTCCGCCAACGATTGAGGTTGTTGATTGATCCACTCAGTAGTATTTTGAATGCAATTTCCCGCTTGTGTCCGGATTTCATCCACCTGAAGCGAGTTTGCTGATTTCAGAATATTTTGCAGAGCCGAGACCTTAAATTCCATTTCAGAGAGATAATCGGCCAGAGCGTGACCAAATAGAAAGCGCGATTCAGCAATCGCGATTCTGAACGCCCGCAGAGGCGGCTCTGCCACTTCTCCAATATCTGTCATCGCCGCAAAAAGATTTCGCGTCGCCTCATATACGCGGTAGCGCCTGTCGAAGAGATCATATCGCAATTTTTTTGCCGAAATCTGCATTTGCATGTAGGCGACCCAGAGGCTTGTCGGCGCAATGACAACGACCCCTGCGAACTGAACCCATGAAAGCCAATACGGCAAAATGCTCTCCGCAGATTTCATGACACTCCGCAGTCTGCCTATATTATCGACGGACAAATCGCCGACCATCATCATTTATCACGCTGCACCGACCTGTGGTCTCACCGCAACCATAACCGCACTGACGGCCAGATAAATCTGATCGGGCAGTTCTCCATCCTACACGGGCATGGCGCCGGCACTCAGGACCCCGCCGGCATCGAATCGTCAGGCGACCCCGTTCATCGTGGCGATCAGCGCCGCCGGCGCGCCGCTATCAACGCGCCCAGGCCTAGCAGCAACAGGCCCCAGCCGGCGGGCTCGGGCACCGCCACGGCCAGCACGATGCCGTCCAGCAGCGCCGAGGGCGGCAGGCCCGAGGGCGTGCCTTGCGCGAGGAAGCTCAGGATATTGTTGTTGCCCTGATAG
>DAHWBL010000187.1 GCA_027323595.1 Acetobacteraceae bacterium
ATGCCAAGCCCGCGGAAATAGGATTTCATGAAAACAATGCCGCCGGTGGCGAGGCTGAAAACGCCAATCGCCTTGCCTTTCAAGTCACCCGGCGAACGGACCGCGCTGTCCTGCAACACCGCCAAAGACCAATCGAGAATGTCGTTATTCATCACCGCGCGCACCGGAATGTTGTTGACGACATTGGCCTGGATCACGACCGATGAATTCAACTGCGCGAAAGCGACGTTGCCGGCCACCATCTGCTGCAACGCCTGCAACGACGCCCCGACCGGCAGCACCTCCACGTCATACCCCTCGTCGCGCCACCAGCCTTTGATCAGCGGCAGGGTCAACCACGGATAGGTGAGATTGAGGATATTCGTGCCGACCGCGATCCGCACTTTCTTGAGCTTGGGCTGCGCCACTGCGGGCACCGCGCCGGCCAACCCAACCCCCGCCGAGGCGGCAAGCAATGCCCGCCGCGCGACCGGATGCAAGGCGGTCACGCCGGCTGCCCCTGCCACCGCACGGGATGGGTCGATCGACATCGCTCGCATGGCTCGCACTCGCCCGGTGATTTTCATGCGACGCATCTCGCATGTCTTTTCCCGGAGTTGCAACCCATGTGCCACCCGGCAAATGCCGGCCGGCACACATCGATCTATTGAATGCCGATGCTCATTCCACCGATATTGACGCCAATAGCCGGGCCATAGACCAGGGGAGGCGGATAATAATATGGCGCGCCGTACACCACCGGTGGCGGCCTGTAATACCCCCCACCCCAGCCACCACCATCCCAGCCACCGCCGCGATCACCCTCGCCACCGCCGTACCCACCGCGACGCCCGCCCTCACCGCCGTGACCGCGAAAGCCTCCATCTCGATGACCATCGGCGTGCGCCACAAGCGGCACGGTTGCGACAGCGAGCACCACCAACAGGCCCATGGTCTCGATGCTGGCCTGCCTGAACCCGACCCACGACGAATGACTTTTGGTGATCACTGGGACCTCCCGCGGAAAAACATATTTCGAACACTCAAACCGCACATCGCGTCAGTTCCGGCGTTCAGCGGCGCCCACCCTTGGCATCTTGATGCGCGTCCATGAACACCTGGTCAGCGATCACTTTCTGCACCGCCGGCATCTGTGCGTACAACGTGGCGAATGCCGCACTCAGATTCTTCAGTCCTTCCAGATGCTGCTCGACGAATTCCTCATAATTCTTCATGTGCTCGACTGCGGTGACGCTCGTCGCCACGCGTGCCTCACGCTCGGCTTCCAGCTTTTGCCGTGCCGCGGAGTTGTCCCGCATCACCTGCGCGACTTTGGCCCAGTCCGCCTCCTCGTCCGCCGTGATTTTCAGCGACGCGTGCAGCCCCTCGATCCTCTGCTCCACCGTCTCGCGCTGTTGCTTCGTCGCTACGGATTTGCCTGGCATGGCGTGTTTCATCGGTGGATTCGCCGTCTGCGCAGGCGCCTGCGCCCACGCGGGTCCACCGTAAACGATGGTCGGAATCGCCAGCAGACCGGCGCCAAACCAGGCTGAAATGACGCGCGTGGACATGATGTTTCGCATGGTGGATCCTATCTGGAATAGGGCGGTGCCGACATATGGCACGCTCAACATTCGCCCTAGATGGGCACCCGCTCACGGCTTCCCCAGCCCCGGAAACTACTCATGCATCGTGCGTCACCACGCCGATGCGGATTGGCGTGGTGTTCTAAACGATGCGCAGCCTATGCTTCAGACGTGGCGTCGGCCCGGGCACCTTGCGGCGCGCCCACTCCACAGTGCGATTGGCAAATTTCCACACCCGAAAGAGCCCACATTCATGCGCATCCAGATCGGCTACGAACTCGTCTATCAATGCCCGCAGCCGACGCCGATGATCCTGATGCTCAATGTCAATTTCACCCGCGTATCGGACATCGTCGTGCCAGACCATATGATCTGCACTCCTCCGGTTTCGATCACCCCCTATCGCGACCCGTTCGGCAACTGGTGCAGCCGCATCGTCGCGCCACGCGGACGGCTGACATTGTCGGCCAGCGGCGTGCTGAACGATTCCGGGCTGCCTGATCCGGTCGTACCGGGCGCGGGCGGGCATGCCGTGGAATCCCTGCCCGATGAATGCCTGATGTTTCTGCTGCCCACACGCTATTGCGACACTGACCGGCTGCTGGAAGTCGCGTGGTCCCTGTTTGATGCCACCCCGCCAGGTTGGGCACGGGTGCAGGCGATTTGCGATTTCGTTCACCGCCATATCGTGTTCGGATATCAGCATGCGCGGCGAACCAAGACGGCCTGGGAAGCCTATGGTGAACGCACCGGCGTGTGCCGTGATTTCGCCCATCTCGCCATCGCTCTGTGTCGCTGCATGAACATTCCGGCGCGCTACTGCACCGGCTATCTCGGCGATATCGGTGAGGCACCACCCTACGGACCGATGGATTTCGCCGCATGGTTCGAGGCATATATCGGCGGTCAATGGCATATATTTGATCCGCGCAACAACAAGCCGCGCATCGGGCGCGTGCTCATCGGCCGCGGTCGCGACGCCGCGGATGTCGCCATCGCAACGACGTTCGGCCCCAACACGTTGGAACGCTTCACGGTATGGACACATGAAATCGACGCCGCGGGCGCGCCGAAGACAGGCCCGGCGCAAGGATGACGACAGGCAATGATAAATTCGGATTCCACACCCCAGCCAGCCTTCACCTTGCTGCGGCCCGATGGCCGCGGAGCATTTGTCCTGGTGTGCGATCACGCCAGCAACCACGTGCCAACGGCCCTGCACCGGCTTGGCCTGACCGGTGCCGACCTCGCGCGGCATATCGCATGGGATATCGGCGCCGCCGGCGTCACCACGATCCTGTCCAACTTGCTCGATGCACCCGCGATTTTATCAGGCACCTCACGTCTGGTGGTCGATTGCAATCGCCACCCCCACCGCGCCGACATCATTCCTGCGACCAGCGATGGAACCATCATTCCTGGCAATGCAGGTTTGCCCGACGCCGCGCGCGCCGAGCGGGTCGCACGCTGGTTCCTGCCATACCACAACGCCGTGGAAATGGTTCTGGAACAGCGCGCGGCGGCGCATCGCGCGACCATGGTGGTGTCAATTCATTCCATGACCAAAAATATGTCGGGGCAGGATCGCCCGTGGAAAATCAGCCTCTCAAGCCACAATGACCGCCGCTTCGTCGCGCCCATGCTGCGCGCGCTGCGCCAACCAGGCGATGTGGTGGTTGGCGACAATCAACCCTACGCACTCGATCCGGATCTAGATTTCAGCATCCCATATCATGCCATTCGTCGAGAACTTCCTTGGCTGCAAGTCGAATTCCGCCAAGATGAGGTGGCCGACCACCAAGGGCAGCAACACTGGGCGCGGCGTTTCGCCACGGCGCTGGAAATCCAATCGAGCCAATAGCTCGCCCGTCGAACCATTCCTGATCGGGTCACCACTTGCCGATTTTTCCCATCGGCGCGAACCTGTCGGGTGCTGGCCAGGCCGCCGCGGCGGCGTAACAATCGTGCCCACGCCCGCACTGGAGCCCGCGCAATGGCCCTTCCGCCGAACCCTCGCCCGGTTGCCGTCTCCGATCAGCCCGGTCTGAGCGCCACCGAGGCCGCCGAGCGCCTGCGCCGCGATGGCCGCAACGAGTTGCCGCAGGAACGCCAACGCGGCCCGCTTCGCATCATTGCCGACGCATTGCGTGAGCCGATGCTGCAACTTCTGCTCGCGGCGGGGGTCCTTTATTTGTTCGTGGGCGACCTTGCCGAAGCGCTCATCCTGCTGGCGTTCGCCGTGCTGAACGTGGCCCTCGTCGTCGTGCAGGAAAGCCGCACCGAACGCGCGCTGGCGGCGCTGAAAGACCTCACACGTCCGAGCGCCAACGTGATCCGCGACGGCATCCGCCAGCGCATCCCCGGCACCGACATCGTCGCCGGAGACATGGTGATTCTTGCAGAAGGAGACAGGGTCACGGCCGATGCGATGGTGCTGGATGCGACCGATCTGCACGTCGACGAATCATTGCTGACCGGCGAATCGATCCCGGTCGGCAAATCCGTCGGCGGGCCCGACACACCAGATGCGCGACCAGGCGGCGATGACATTTCGCGGCTGTGGGCAGGCACCCTCATCGTGCGCGGCGCCGGCCTCGCGCGCGTGCTCGCCACCGGCGCGCGCACCGAGATCGGCCGCATCGGAAAATCCCTCGTCACGGTCGAAAACGCACCCACGCCACTGCAAATCCAGACCCGCATGCTGGTGAAAATTTTCGCCACACTGGGCATCGGCGCGTCGGTCGTCCTCGCGGTGGCATATGGAATTCTGCACAACGACTGGGTGGCCGGCATTCTTGCCGGCATCACCCTGGCCATGGCGACGCT